>CANRKU010000004.1 GCA_947631295.1 uncultured Bacilli bacterium | reverse complement strand
CTAAAATTTTTAGCTCTCTATATAGTTCATTTATCATTAGTTTTTGGTTTCACCAACACTACTTGACATTGAACCTAAAAACACAAAAAGGAAGAATTAATCACTTTCTTCCTTTTTTCTATTTTCATATTGTTCTTCTAATTGTACATAGTAATTATAACGTTCAATGGCATTGATTCGATTCTGTTCTAATAATTCATGATATTTTTCTGGATTAATCTTTTTTAACATGCGATAACGATCTTCACCAGCAATAAATTCAAAATACCTACTAAAATCAGGTTTAGCATCTAGTTTAAACTCTTTTGTTTCTGGATTATAGTGGAATAATGGATAGTATCCCGTTTCTACCGCTTTTTTCTCCTCTTGAATGGTTGATTCCATTCCTGTTAAAATTCCTTGGCTAATACATGGAGCATAAGCTAAAACAATGGATGGTCCATTATAACTTTCGGCTTCTTTTAAAATATTTAAGGTATGTTGCATATTGGCTCCTAAAGCTACACTTCCTACATATACATGTGGATAAGTTAAAGCCATTTTCGCTAAATCTTTTTTAGCTACTTCTTTTCCTTTGGCAGTAAATTTCGCAATACTTCCCACCTTACTAGATTTCGAAGATTGACCTCCTGTATTAGAATATACTTCTGTATCCAAAACTAAAATATTAATATTTTCATAATTAGATAAAACATGGTCAATACCTGAAAAACCAATATCATAAGCCCAACCATCTCCACCAACAATCCAGATAGATTTTGGTTTTATGTAATCTTTTAATGGTTTTAATTCAGAAATATTCGTATGATCTATTACTTGATATAAAGCTTCTGCTGAATCTTTCGTAATTTCTTTTAAATAGTTTTCATAGATTTCTTTTTCTTCTTCTGTTACTTGTTCTAGATTTTCTTCAATGATTTTTAGTATTCTTGTTTTCATGGTTTTATCTGCTATTTTCATTCCATAACCATATTCTGCATTATCTTCAAATAAAGAATTAGCCCATGGTACAGAATAAGCTGTTGTTGGTAGTGATGCTGAATAGATGGAAGAACATCCTGTTGCATTACTAATCATTAAACGATCCTGAAATAATTGTGTTAAAAGTTTTAAATAAGGTGTTTCTCCACAACCAGCACATGCTCCTGAAAACTCGAATTTAGGTCTTACAAATTGACTACCCTTTACAGTCGTTATTGGCATTACTTTTTTCTCTGATACTTTTTGAAATAAATATTCGTAAGCATCTCCTTTTTTCTTCTTTAATTCATCCATTTTTTCTACAAATAGAGCTTTTTGACCTTTTTTGCCTGGACAAATATTTACACATAATTTACATCCAGTACAATCTGGTAAACTAATTCCGATTGTATATTTTAAGTTTTCTCCTTTGATATTAGCATCTAATAAATCTTCTTTTAAAGATTCTGGTGCATTCTTTACTTCTTCCTCATTTAATAAAAATGGACGGATAACAGCATGTGGACAAACAAAGGAACACATATTACATTGAATACAATTTTCAGGAATATATTTTGGTCCAATATCTGATATATTTCTTTTTTCTTCTCTGGATAATCCTGGATCAAAGGTACCATCTTCATAAGCTAAGAAATCACTTACTTTTAGACTATCTCCTCTACCACTAGAGATAACCCCAAAAATATTTTGATCCGTTTCTATTTCATTTTCTTCTTGTTCTACTTGTGGTAAATCTATTAATTTTAGATATTCTAAGGCTTTTTCCATGGCTTCGATATTTTTACCTGCAATATCATTTCCTTTATTCGCAAATTTCTTTTCTAAATCCTCTTTCATTTTTCCAATCGCAAAGTCAAAGTCCATGATATGACCAACGGAAAATAATACTGTTTCCATAATAGAGCTAATCTTATGATCTAACCCAACCTCTTTTGCTAATTTGAAAGCATCAATCGTATAAAACTTAATATTTCTTTCTACTAAAATATTGTAGTCATGTGGATTTAATTCTGTTAATATTTCTTCTTCATTTTTTTCTGTATTTAAAATAAAAATGCCATTTTTCTTTATTCCATCTAACATCTTAAAATTCTTTAAGTAGGATTCTTTGGTACACATTACTAGACTTGGATGTTCTACATAATAAGTAGAATGAATTTTTTCTTTACTAAATCTTAAATGAGATTTGGTAACTCCTCCTGATTTTTTAGAATCATATTGAAAATATCCTTGTACATAAGCATTGGTATAATTTCCAGTTATTTTCATAACATCTTTACAAGCACTTACCATACCATCAGAACCATATCCATATATTAAAAATTCAATTGGGCTATTTTTCATAGTAATTGGGGATGGTTTTAAGCTTTTATTAGTAACATCATCTTCTATTCCAATCGTAAAATCATGTTCACAGTTTTTTTGATTTAAATAGTCATAAACAGCTTTAATATCACTTGGTGTAGTATTCTTACTTGATAATCCATATCTACCACCAATAACTTGAATATTACGATTACTATGGTTCACAACACTAACTACATCTAAATAAAGAGGTTCTCCCTGACTTCCAGGTTCTTTGGTTCTATCTAGTACTGCGATTTTTTCTACACTTACTGGTAGAACATCTAATAGATATTTTTCTGAAAAAGGACGATATAAATGAACTTCTATTAATCCTACGTCTTCTTTTTGTTCATTTAAAGTATCTACTACTTCACGAATTGTTTCACAAACAGAACCCATTGCTACTATAATACGTGTTGCGGTTTTACTTCCATAATAGTTAAATGGTTTATAATCTTCATTTGTGATTTTATTAATTTCTTTCATATAGTCATTAACAATATCAGGAAGGTTTTCATAATAACGATTCCTTACCTCTGTCATTTGAAAATAGATATCATCATTTTGAGTTGTTCCTCTAGTTTTAGGATGATCTGGATTTAAAGCTTTATTTCTAAATTTCTCTAATGCATCCATATCAATTAAATCTTTTAGTTTATCGGTATCTATTAATCTAACTTTTTGAAGTTCATGACTTGTTCGAAAGCCATCAAAAAAATTAATAAATGGTACTCGTCCTTTAATAGCACTTAAATGTGCTATTCCTGTTAAATCCATTACTTGTTGTACAGAAGATGATGCCAGAAGAGCAAAACCTGTCATACGGGTTGCATATATATCTTGGTGATCTCCTAAAATGGATAAAGCATGAGTTGCAATACTTCTAGCTGCTACGTTAATTACACATGGTAATAGTTCTCCTGCTATTTTATACATATTGGGAATCATTAATAATAATCCTTGACTAGCTGTATAAGTAGTTGTTAGACATCCTTCCTGTAAAGATCCATGTATCATTCCTGCAGCTCCTGCTTCTGATTGCATTTCTACAACACGAACAGGACTACCAAAATAATTTAATTTTCCATTAGATGCCCACTGATCTGTTAGTTCTGCCATAGGTGAAGAAGGAGTAATAGGATAAATTCCTGCTACTTCTGTAAAATTATAGGAAACATGACTACATGCTTCATTACCATCCATGATTTTATATTTCATATTTATCACATTCCTTTAATGATCTTTATATTATACTTTCATTATATACCAAAAATAACGAAAAAAAAAGAAAAATAACTTTTGTATTTTTCTTTTATTACTCTGTTACAATCCATGCAGTAGGTATTCTTCTTAAAACTCCTTGATTACCAGATGAGGAAATTGGATTATTAATTAATTCTTGTCCTTCTAGTAAAGCAGATGAAGTACCACCATCTAAGTTAGCAGCATTAACAGCACCATAGTTTTGCATTAATTCGGTTAATCCAACCATATCAATTCCTAAAATTCCTTTTTTATAATTTCTACCATTAATGACAACAAATAAAACAATTCCATCTGCTCTTTGACCAATGGCACTACGTGGAGCAATTCCCCAACCACCATCACCTTTAATAAAGGATGGTTTTCCATTTACAATTAAGAATGGACCAAATTCTATTCCATCACGCATTCCTTTGGCTATTGCTTGTTCTTTTGTCATTCTACCTAGAATTAGTTTATTATCTTTATCAAAGCCAATAAATCCTCCGCCTACTTGAGCATCTGTATAATCATATAAAATTCTACCATCTTTAATGACAGTACCATGAGGAATACCACCATTTCCAGCCCAAGTTGGATCAAAGAAACCGCCACCATTCATCGTAATTAATGCATTATTTTTTTGAGCCATCGTTTTTAGGGTTTCTCCTTCTGTTCCTAATTTTGAACTTACTGCTAATTTTACTTTTTCTGGTTTATAAATAGCTATAACATACCCATCATATCCAGAACCATTTACTTCTATTTTCTTATAAATGGTATTTTCATCTACTCCTTCAAAAATATCTTTTTCATACTTTGAAGCATATTTTGTATTGCTATCAAAATCTGGCATATCAATTAAATTGGGATTTGTATTTTCATTAGTTTCTAAAATATAATTATCAGCTAAAATTTTATTAATATATTCATCCGAATAAAACCACTGTGCTAAATATTGATGACTCATAGTAGTCATAGCAGTAGTAATTAAAGTATTTCTTACCCAAGTAAATGGTCCATATAATAGAAATAATCCTGTTGATAGGCCAATAATTCCTAAAGAAAACAATAATAGAAATACTCTTTTTAATTTTAAATTCATTTTTAATTTCTTCTTTTTATTTTTATTTGTCATAATTACCTCTCATTAATCTTTACCAATAAATTTTCCATCTAGGTTAATATCAGTATAATCATATTTTAATTGATATAAACTAATACCTTCTTTGACCTCTGATTTACTATTTAAATAATTTTCGATTGTTTGATTAAAAGTATTAATGTCTTTTGTATAATAATTTACTACTGTTTCATAGGCAATCACAAAAGATTCACATTTATTTTTTACATCTTCATTAGAATGGTATTTATTTACACACTGTTCTTTTAATTCTTTAGAAGATTCTTCCACTACATCAATAGCATTCGTATAAGTATTTAAAACTGCTATCCAATTTTCATATTCTTCTTCTACAGACTCTGGAAATAAGTTTTTATCTACACTATCATAATAAGTAGCTCTTTCATTATTAAAAATATCAATATTGTTTTTAAAAACATCATAACTATTTAAAATATTATCCTCTGTCTTTTGATCTTCTTTATTTTGATTATCAATATAAAGGTAAGTACCTATTGTAATTCCCATAATAATGAAAATGAGTCCAACAATTAAAACAACCATTGCTAATTTTTTGTTTTTCATTTGCAATTCTCCTATTCTTATGACAGTATATCAAAAAAATAGAATTTTGTCTAATAAAAAAGAAACCTTTTCTAATGAAAAAGTTTTTTTCCTTTTGAGACTTATATTTTATAATTATATGATACTTATTTTCGGTAAAAACAAGCTACTATTTTAGAAAATTCAAAGAGTATTGGTGTGCTTTTATTAATAGCCGTTGCTTTACCTACTGCTTTTCCACCAATTGTTAAAGCTGCTATAATAGCAGTGATTAATAAACTAATTACAAAAAGATTTAAATGAAAGGTTGTTGCTAAAATGCTGGATAAGGCAACTCCTGCTGAACCACTAATAATTCCACAAATATCACCTATCACATCATTACAAAAACTAGATGCTTTTTCATTATTTTGAATGAGTTTAACCGCTAGGCGTGCTCCTCTTACTTGCTTGGTAGCCATTGAATTAAAAGTTTTGATATCTGCTACTGTAATCGCAATTCCAACCATGTCAAATAAAATTCCAATTCCAATAAATAGTAAAATAACGATTATCGCAATGATACTATTGGCATTTGGAATAATAATTTCTGAAAAAAGAGAAAAGATTAGGGAAATAAAAAAGGCTAAAATGGTGACTATTGATATCCATTTATAATCTACTAATTTTCTATTTTTTACAGGCTTTTTTAAAGCTTTTTTTGAATATTTTTCTTTAAACTTTTTTAGTTTCATTTATTTTTCCTCAACTTTTGCATAAAAAAATAAGAAATGGTCATTAATATAGTAAACTTTGTATCTTAGGTCAAGTTGGATTTCCCTACTTCCTACTTACCGTTACCAGTAAGCGGTTCCCCTTGAAAGGAAGCAATAGATTGTTACCAATTCTATGACTTGATTACCACTTAGTATACACTGCAATCCTATATTAACAGTACATTCTAGGAGTTTTCCTCAAGCACTTTCGGTGTTATTACTATGCTTTTTTGCAGTATGTGTTTCAAGGAGCAATACTTAATGAAAAGATGTACACCTCTTCAAAAGTTGTCTCTATCCCCACACACCACGCAAGCCAAGCTACACTATCCATAGATTTCTCCACAAGATAGGTTTAATCCTAAGTCGTAAAACAATGTTCCACAAGATTAGGTCTCCGTGAGAAAATGGGTCGTTCCTCATATGCCATTATAAGCGCCCATAGTCTCTTTCCATCCAGCACCCACCCAATACTGGGCGTACTAAGCAAGCACCAGATGCTTCATAGATGTGCCCTTTAACGAATTTTTAGGCTCGTCTTCGTAACAACTGATTGTGACTAGAATAATGCACCAATTCTTATTTTTATTATATTATATTTGTTTCTATTTTTCAATATGATTATTAAATGCATTTTACATTTTTAAGATATCTTGCTGGTATAAAATCTGTATTTTTCATTCTTTTGGTTATACACTTATATTCAACGTAATCCCCATTCAATTGTTCCTAGTTATACTATGTTTCATGAAAAAAAGCAAGAAATTCTTGCTTAGTCACAGTTTAATATAAATTTTTTAGCTTACATATTTTTCTGTAGATTTTTATTTATTTCTTTACAGGGTATTTTTTTACATAAGATTAATTATATTCCTTTTCTTCATCATCAAGTTCAAATTTAACAGCATGCATAAATCTATCACCAAATTAAAGGGATCATATAAGAAAATGGGGAGATATCTACCATAATATCTTCAGGATTTCCGTCTAAAGTAGAAGTTACTTCTTGTGTTTTTACATTCATAGCGATTGCATTAGCTCTATCAGAAATATTAAAACCAATCACAACATTTAGAGTTTTTCTAGTTAATTTGATAGTGTCAGTCCAAATATCATAATCATATAAATCATCAAATTGTGCTACATCATGACTATTAATTGTGTTAAGTTTATTTAATTATTTTTTCTATTAAATTAGAATAATTTATTTCATACAAATATATGTTCCGATTAATAAAATGCCTAAGGATGTAATAATTGAAATAATACCAATTAGTGAAATATAGGAAAATCCCCTTAATTTGTTATTATTAGAATTTTGATTGTCTTTAATAAAATTACCATTTGTATCCATTGTACCATTGATCATACCTGTGAGCATTTGCTCGACTTGGATTTCTAAATTTTCATTTAATGAATTTGAGGCTGTGATTGGTGGTAAAGTGGCAGTTATTTTTTTATTTTGATGATCAAATATCCAAGTATTATCTTCTAAATCAATTTTATCTTCACTGGTAATATAAATATATTTTATGTACCCTTTTTCAATAGCTGTTGTATGATTATACTGATACAATCTATCATCTTCAGAAACGACTACTTCCATTCCATATTCAGAATTTCTTATTTCTTTCACTTCATCACTATATTCTATTTTAATTTCGTAATCCTTTTGATTGTTATTAGAATCTAGTTGATTATATTCTTCTTCAGTTATTTCTTTTCTATAGTAATTTATTTCTTTTGTGCTAATAAGATTAATGTTTTTTGGTATTAGATCATAAAATTCAGAGTTAATTTCAAAAGAAATTTCTCCTGACAGTTCTAATTCATTTTTATTTAAGTAATATCTATTATCTACTATATTTGAGTAAATATTTTGGTTTGTAATTAGGTCATAGCCAGGTAAAGTATCTTTCATTTCAGTTTTATACATATTTTTATATAATGTTTCTATTAATTTTCTGATTTCTTGATTTTGTTCAGTTTTATTAGTTGCACTACTATCTGTTAGATAGGAAACCATTTTTTCATAATCTTCTTTTTCTAAATTATTTTCCAAGATGTCTAATATCATGCTTTCATCACCACTAAAATTACAACGTAAAATAGGTTCAGGACCAATTGTGCAAATTAATAATTTTAAGTTGCTTATTTCATCTTTATAGCATACATTATCACTTTCAAAAAATTCCATATCCATTAATGCAGCTGTTGGTTCAACTAAATATTCAAGTGAATATTTATGATGTTGAAGAAGATGTATAAATTCATGAGTAAAAGCTTTTCCATTTGTACCATGTTTAAGATAAATAACATTTGGTATTAAAGGGGAATAATAGCCTTCGATAAATAGTTCTTGAATATCTTTATCATCATAATATTCAATAGATAAATTATCTAATTTACTATTCATTAAAATGGATAATTCTATATCATCATAGTATGGAAGAATACTTTCAATAATACCACTATTTAAAATTTTATTTCTATATTCAACAGGTATATTTTCTAATTTACTAATTATGTTAAAAATATCAGAGTAGTTAATTTCTGTATTTATGGCTTCATAAGAAATTTCAGCTTTTATATCTTTATTAAAATAATTATTATTTTCCATAAGTTTAAATAATTCAATAGAACAGATTATGGAAACAGAAAGTAGAGCACTCTTAAAAAGAAATTTTTTAACTTTTTGGTTTTGATTACTGTTATTGTTAGAGTACATAATACATTCTTGACCGTTGTTTAAAAAGAATTGTAGAAAATCTTCTTTAAAATCTTTGATATAATGTTTGTACCCGTTTTCATCAAGATAAATTGTATATTGGTTATTATTTTCTAAAAACTTTGCCTTATTAGAAATCCTAAACAATTTATAAAAATCATATAATGAATTTTGTTTCAATACTTTATATACATTGTTTATATATTCATTATAATAAATATCATTATTTTTTAAATAGTAGTAACGTGTAATTTTATTTTTTAAATCAGTATAAATAACAAAAAACATATTAACACCCAACTTTCTAAAATTTTTATTTATTATTGCTTGCATATTGTTATCTTTTCAGATAATTTTTTTATTATTTGCAACTGTCCATCTCTTTAGTTTTTTTGACAGTTTTCTTTGTTACTCATGATTTTATCTTTTCTAAGTATTCTTTGATAATTTCTTTTTTCTTACTTATTTCCTCTATTAATTCTTGATAATGTTCTTCTACATAATTGATATCATTTTCTTTACTTTTTAGTTCATGATTAAGAGCAATCTCTGCTAATTTCGTAAGACCTAAATATTTTGAATCACTTTTTAAAGAATGAACTTCAATTGCATAATTTGGCATATCTTTTGCTTCTTTTAAAGAGGTAATTTTTTGTATCCTTGAATCTAAATTTTGATAAAAATCTTTAAAAGTTTCTAAATACATTTCTTTATCTCCTAATAAGGAAATTCCATGATCGACATCAATTCCTTTTTGTTTTAAAAAATCAGTATCATTAAGAAATGTATCTTGTTGACTTATCATTTCTTGAACATCTACTTGATTACCTATTTCATAGAATTCTTTTGGTAATTCTTCAAATCTTTCTCCTGGTTTAATATTAGAAGATTCAGGATTATTTGTATTCTCTGTTATCATTTCATTGTTATTATTATCAGAAATTGCAGATACTTTTGTATTATTTATTTCTTCTTTTTGTGATGTAAAAATAGCATCTAATTTTATTTTAATTTGATCTTTATTAAACGGTTTCGCAATATAATCGATAAATCCTTCACTTAGATATTTTTCTTTCGCACCTGCAATGGCATCTGCTGTTAAAGCAATGACTGGTGTATGAAAGTTTTCTATTTCCTTTAGTTTTAACATAGCTGTTTCTCCACTCATGACGGGCATCATAATATCCATTAAAATTAAATCATAATTCTTACCACTTTGGATTAAATTTAGACATTCTTCTCCATTATAACATTCATCAATTATTTCAAAAGAAAATGGTTCTAAACTACGTCTTGCTACTTTAATATTTAATTTATTATCATCGACAATTAATATTTTCTTAGATTTTAAATCTAATTCTTTATTTTTTAAATTGACTTCAGCAGTATTTATAATTTGAGTATTCGTTAAATCAGGATTCATTTTACTTATTTTTTGTGGAATGGTAACCATGAAGATAGAACCTTGTCCATAAGTACTTTCAACATTGATTTTTCCACCCATCATTTCTACTAATTTTTTAGTAATGGCAAGTCCTAAACCTGTTCCTTCTGTTGTTGTATTTCTTTCAATATCTAGTCTTTCAAATTTAGTAAATAATTTATTAATATTTTCTGCTTTAATTCCACGGCCAGAATCTTTTACTGCAATAAATAAAGTACAGATACCATTTTCATTAATACAGTTCACCTTTAGCTCAATAAAACCTTTTTCCGTATATTTAATAGCATTCGAAAGTAAGTTATTGACAATTTCTTTTACATGACCACGATCCCCTATTAATTCATAAGGGATATCTTCTGCTAAATTAATTTTATATTCAATTTGTTTATCTCCAATTCTAGTTCCAGTTACTCTAGCAAGTGTAGATATTTCTTCTTTAAAATTATACGGTATTTGAATAATTTCCATCTTATCACTTTCGATTTTACTAATGTCCATAATATTACCAACTATTTCTAGTAATGTATGAGAAGCAGAAACAATATCTTTTAGATCTTCTTTCATATCTTCTGGACAATTATTACGAGATTCCATATCCTCTGATAAACCAACAATAGCATTTAATGGTGTTCTAATTTCATGAGACATACTGGATAAGAAATCACTCTTAGCATGATTGGCTTTTTCAGCATTTTCTTTAGCCATATTTAACTCAGCAATCATTTTAAGATCGGGATTTTCGATAGTATGATACATGATAAATATAGTAAATGAGTATACAAAATTTACCAATAGAACTTCAGGATATATAGATTGAACGATTGCTGCTAATGGTAATAATAATGATAAGGTAATTACAGGAAGATATTTTTTATTAATAATATTTTTTATATCTATAATCATCAAAGCTAAAATTATTAATAAATATATTTTGGAAATATTTAATAATAAATCTACACTTGGGCCGTATGAGTATATTTTTATGCCTTCTTCTTTTAAATAGATAGGCAAAATAAATATCATAATTGCTAACAATATATTGATAAGCCAATATATTGCAGAAACAGTTTTACTAAATTTAGTATGCGAAAGTGAATATACATATTTTGTAAATGTCATTGTCCAAAATAAAATACAGATTAAATATAATTTTAAATTGATATTTAATAGCCATTGTATTCCTAGATGATTTGTTACTATAATTAAAAGTTCTGAACATAGAGATATAATTGTAGCCATTATCAATACGCTATACACTTGAATTTCATGGGAATGTATTCTTTTCTTACGAAAAAATATAATTGCTAAAGATACTGTATATATTAATCCAGCTACTGATAAAAAAATTGTCATATGCTTTCACATCCTATTATTATAGTATAACATATGGTCCTTTTTTTTTATATAAAAAACTACATAAATTTTATGTAGTTTGTCGAAATATTAATTTTATATTTTCTTAATTTTTTCAGATGATGTGCTTAAAGATTTTACATATTCTTCACCAAGCTGTTCCAAAACTTTAAAAGCATGTTTATTATTATTATATGGAATTTTATCTATATTGATAATATACTTAGGATGTTCATATTCTGGTAATTCATCATCACATAATTTTTCAAGTTGTTTTTTTATAGAATCAAACGAATCACAATAATCAGGATATAATTCTACAAAAGCCATTGGTACAAAAGAATTATCTTTATCAATATCTGGTACACCAACGACAACACAATCTTTCACAGCATTTATGTTCAATAGAACATTTTCAATAGTGTCTGGCGATATTTTAAAGGCCTCCCTTTTAATTAATCTTTTGCTTCTACCATTAATATAGACATAACCATCTGCATCAATTGTTCCTAAATCTCCTGTATGAATCCATTCGTCTCCATCAGAATGTTTTTGTTTAATTCTTTTTGTTTCTTCTTGATTATTAAGATATTCTACAAAAACATTATCTGCTTTGATACAAATTTCACCTTCAATTCCGTCTTCTAATCTTGTATTTGTTTCTGGATCAAATGTTGCTACCGTGATATCTTTCATAGGAATTCCTATAGAATCTGGTTTAGTTGCAAAACAAGGCGATATTATAGCTGCACCATTTACTTCATTATTACCATATCCATTAATAATTGGTACTCCAAAAAGATGTTCCATTTTTAATAATTCTTGCACAGTAATTTTATCACCGCCTGATACAAGTACATCAATTTTTTGAAGATTTTTCATAATAAAAGATAAACGATTTAGACATTTTTTTAATTCTATTTTAGCTGAAATGGAATTTTCTTTTTCTAATTCCAATATTTTTTCTTTTAATTCCATAATTTGATTATAAAGAAATCTATAATGAAGAGGCGCAGCACAAGCAACATTGTATTTTCCTAAATCATCATAAACAGTAGTTTCTGAAACAAATGGTGTTAGCTGTGCATTCAATCCAAATGCTAGTGATGCATAAATAGAGTTATTTAAGCCATAAATTATAAATGGTGGAATGGCTATATGCATAGTCTTTCCTGCATATAGTGGTAAATCAGAATATGCCTCTTTTTGCATAGAGGAATTAAAATTATATTCTGTATGTATTATTGATTTTGCTTTACCTGTACTACCACTAGATTGAACAATTAATGAAGGTCTATCTTTTTCAAATGTTACTGATTTTAAATTACTTATTTTACTTCCGCTTTTTAAGAAATCATTATATTTTTTAAATCTTTTATCCTTAGGTATAACAATTTGTTTTCCATTTTTTTTATCTTTCATATTTGCTAAAATATGAACAATAGGATTTAAATAATCTTTTGGAGATGCAATTAATACTTGTGAAATATCTGTTTCATTAATAATTTTTTCCATCATTGGTGTAACATCTTCAAATACAACTGCAATTTTACAATTGCTTTCATTTAAATTTTTAATTAAATCTTTTTCTTTAATTCTTAAATCAATCCATTTTGATGTTGCTCCAATTTTACTTAATGCTAATAAATTTTCTTGAACAATTGGCATATTTATTGTACAAATTGCTACTGTATCGCCTTCTTGAATTCCAGCTTTTACATAGGCATCAGCCAATCTATCCACGTTTTCCAATAAATTCTTATAACTTATATGAGTGCCCAAAAACTCTATTGCGTTAAAATTCATATTATCCTTATTTACTGATACTATAGTATCGTATAGAGTTTGATTTAAATCAAAATTTCTGATTGGAGTACTTCTATATAAAGATTGTTTTAATTTGTTTTCATCCATAATATATTCCTCATCTTTCTAATCTCTGATACTGCTTGAAATTGTTGCTATTATATCACATTTTGTTAACTTTGTAAAGAAAAATATATTGTTATATAATTTCTATATATCGGTCTTTTAAAAGAGAAAATAATTTTTTATGCTCTTCCGTATAAGGAACATAGTCCTTATCTCCTTCTTTAAAAATATTTTCTAAATATTGATAATACACATATTTGATATCTGTTAATTCCTCTACTTGTAGTTTTGTTTTTTCAACATCGATATTTTTATGTAAAAGATAGACATCATCAAAAACACGAATATAAGAATCATGATATGGTTGAATTCTTTTAATTGTAAATAAGTATTCTAATTCCTTTTCTTCAATATCTAGATCTACTTCCTCTTTTAATTCACGAACAGCTGCTTGTCTACTTGTTTCTCCACTATCTACATGACCTGCTACAGAAATAGCCCATAGATTAGGAAAAGTCTTTTTATTAGGGTTTCTTTTTTGTACTAATAATTCTTTATTATCATTTTCTATCCAGATATGACTAGAACGATGCCATAAACCTCTTTTATAGATTTCTTCTTTCGTTTCTACCTCTCCAGTTGGATTTCCATTTTCATCTAATACATCGATTAATTCCATAATTATCACCATAATTTATCATACCATTGTTTGCTTATAATTTGACATTATTTTTAACTTACTTTACAGAAATAGGCATGAAAAAAAGTAGTACTAGACTACTTTAAATCTTTTTCTGTTTCTTTAATAATATATACTGGCCTATGTTTTGTTTCTAAGTAAGTTTTAGCTAGATACTCTCCAATAATTCCAGTACAGAATAATTGAACTCCACCAACAAAAAACATAATACATACCATACTTGGCCAACCACCAACAGGATCTCCCCAAATTAACGTTTTTACGATAATAAAAATAATTAAGATAAAGGCAATCACACAGAATAATACTCCTACTAGCGCTGCAAATACTAATGGTGTTGTTGAAAAAGCAACAATCCCCTCAATGGCATAAGAGAATAATTTCCAGAAATTAAATTTTGAAGTACCTACCTTTCGATCTTCAATATCAAATTCAATCCATTTTGTTTGAAAACCTACAAAACTAAATAAACCTTTGGAATAACGGTTATACTCCTTCATGGAAAGAATAGCATCTACCATTTGTCTTGTCATCAATCGAAAATCTCTAGCACCTGGTACCATTTCTGTTTTGGATATTTTTCCAATAATTGAATAAAACCATTTGGTAAATATTTTTCTTAAAAAAGAGTATCCTTTGCGATTAGTACTTTTTGTAGCACAGCAATCATATTCTGTTTCTTCTAACGTATCAAACATTTCTACTAATAACATAGGAGGATCTTGTAAATCAGCATCCATGGTTGTAATATAATCTCCTGTTGCATGCTCTAATCCTGCTAATATTCCTGCTTCTTTTCCAAAGTTTCTAGAAAAAGAAATATATCTTACTCTTTTATCTTTTTTGGCTAATTCTCTTAACTTTTCTAATGTTTTATCTTTACTACCATCATTTACAAATACAAATTCAAAATCTGCTTTTTGTTCCATTTTTTTGGATACTTTATTTACTTCTTCATAAAATAAAGGTAATGATTCTTCTTCATTATAACAAGGAACAACAATAGAAATCTTTTTCATTTTCTACACCTTCTTACCAACAGTTTAACATATGATAATTATTTTTTAAATACAAATAACTTAGAAAATACATAATTAGACATAATTACTATTACTTGAGAAAGTAGTTTTAATATTTTATCATTTCCATGAAATAATGTCACTCCTACAAACATAATAACCATATCCATAATTAAAGTTATTCCCCTAGATAAGAAAAAACTACTTGCTTCTTTTAGTCTATTTTTACTTTTACTTTGGAAAACAAAACTACGATTTGTTACATAGGCAAAAGTAACACTTGCTATCCAGGAAAGAATATTGGCAATCTGTAGTTGAATTGGTTCATTAGGATTTAATAACGTATACACTAATAAATAATAAACTACTAAACTGACTATAGTCGTTAAAACTCCAAAAATTAGGTACATGATAATTTCTCTATACGTAGTAAAGAATTTTTTGATATTTGTCATGATACTCTCTTTTTCATTTTGATCAATATAATTACTAACTAAGTGGATCATATTTTGATTATTACTTTGATACTTGTTTGGTTGAAAAGTCTTTATTTTTTGAATAGCATCCTCTAATTCATCCATTTCGTAGACAGGTATGATAAAATTTTCTTTACTAAATTCTTCTACAATCTGTAATTGGTGATCATTATTATGTTCATGATATTTAGAAAGTCTTGGTACAGCAATAATCTTTTTATTTTTCTTTAAACAATCAAAAATAGTACCAACACCAGCATGCGTAATTATAAAACTACTTTTTTCGATATACTCTTCCAGCTTTTTCTTTTCTACATAATCAAATATTTTCATCTTTTTCGATTCATATTTTGTATACCCGGCTTGAACAATTACTTCTTCATTGATTACTTTTTTATCAATTAGTTCTTCTACTTTTTTTAATATTCTTACAAAACTCTTATCTTGTGTTCCTAATGTAATTAATATCATATTCTCTCCTAATAAATCCATCCACCATAAGTAGCTTTCGGATATAACTTTAACATACTTTTCCACTGTACAATAAATAGATCTGCAAATTTATACAATAATCTTCCAGTAATGGTTTTGGTGTGCATATTGGCAAACGTTTCAATATAAATGATTCTAGTACCAAAAATTTTTCCTAAACAACAAATTGGTCCTGCTGTGTGTGCCCCTGTCGTAACAATAAATTCTGGCTTTATTTTAAAATAGAAATAGATACTTTTGATACAATTTCCAAATAATTTAAAAGGATAAGAAAAAGGATGGTCTTTTGTACCATAAATTAAGTAATCAATTCTTTTACCATATTTTTCTTTTAGTCCAATTGTGGTTTTCGTTTTCTCCGTAATAATATGATAATCATATTTTTTAAATAAGTCATTTAACATCATTAATTCTGATAAATGCCCACCTGTACTAGCAACAAATAATACTTTTTTCATACTAAGCCTTTCTTTTTAATAATTCTAACCATTCTTTTTTGACGATATCACTACTATAATTTAAACTAAACTCTCTAGCATTTTTTCCTAATCTTACTCTTTTTTTCTTATCGGTTGCTAAGTCTTGCATTTTTTCAACCATTGCATCAAAGTCCCTATTTTCAATTAAATATCCATTCTCATCATTTTTGATTAAATCATTAGCTCCTTCTGCTGATGTAAAAGATAGACATGGAATACCATAAGCCATTGCTTCAATTAATACAATTCCAAAGGATTCTGTATAAGATGTCATGATATAAAAAGAAGATTTACTCAATAATTTATTAATTTCTTTCTTTTTTAAATATCCGTGAACGGTAATTGAATCTGTTAATTGATATTCATAAATATGATCTACTATTTTATTTTTTTCAGGTCCATCACCTACTAAATCCAAGTGCCAATCTGGACAAATTTCATGAAATTTTTTAAATATTTCAATTAAATCTACATAACCTTTTTCTTTTGAAAATCTTCCTACTGAAATGATTCTTTTTTCTGTTAACTTAGAAGGAATATCTGGTATTTCTTCTAGCATATTTGGAATAAATATGCATCTGCATTTTAATTTTTTTTCTTTCATTTTCTTTTTATAAAAATTACGTAAGGAATCAGACACTAATACTAGAGCATCTAAATTATTACAAGAGTGAATGACTCCTTTCACATATTCCATATCTTGATGATGGTGATTATGTTCCCATCCTATTTTATAAGCTTTTTTTCTTCCATACATTCCTAACCATTGATTAAAAAGAACTCTAGTAGAAATTAGAATATCACTATCACATTCTTTCATTGCCTTTACTGTTTTTTTTCTTCTTAAAAATAAAACAGCTATTGACTTATAGGATTCTTTTAGAAATTTAATTGGCTTCACTTTTTTTACTGCTTTTTTCCATTCTTCACGATTTGGTTTATATTTTTCTATTAAGTAAGTAACTTTTACTTTTTCATCAATTTCAAATGCTGGTGTATCTGCTAATTTATAGGTAGAAACAATTTCTACTTGATATTCATTACATAATAAGTTTGCTAAATTAGCTACACATCTTTCTATTCCCCCATATCCTAGATGAAGAGAAAAAATCGTTATTTTTTTCATGTTATCACCTATTATTATTATAATCAATAATGGTTAAAAACTCAAGTAAAGTAAAAAAAAGCCTTAAATTGAACTAGTCAGGAAAAAATAGACTGTTTAAATAAGACTTTTTAAATTTATGATGTATATTTGATTTCATCAATAATATTGCCAATATAGATAAGTTGTTTTGATTTATCTATTTGACTACAAGTAATTAATGTAATCGTTTTTGTATTTGATTTCTTATCAATAGATAAAATTCCACTTTTTTCTTGAGTAATATACTTTTCTATTTTATAAACATATTTTGTATTATTATAATATAACTCGACTAGACTATCACTATTTAATTGATTCAAATCTTTGAAAAAAGATTTTTTACTATTACCAGAATGAGCCATTAAAATAACATTCGAATTTTCTTGATCAGGATAATCTGATTTTTCGTGAATGGTGACATTTTCCTCAATATTATTTCGCTTATCCTCTTTCTTATAAATTCCCTTTTTGAGTTTAATCTGTGGTATGGATAAGATAGCATCATAAATATCAATATTGTCTTTTTTAAGGTATCCTACTTGTTTCTGGATAGTATATTCTACTTTATTTTTCTCGGTTATTATTTCTTTTCTTTCTGATATGTGTTGATAACTAAATAAAAAGGTTCCTAATATTAATAGAATCAATCCTTTAGTTCTTTTTTTCATACTTTTTTTCCTTTTTCCAGAATAATAGTCCAAGAAAGATCATTAATATTCCTAATTTATTTATAGAAAATTTTTCATCGTTTAAAGTATTAGGAACAATTATTTCCATACTATTTTCATCCTTTATATCAGGAATATCCTCTATATCTTTCTTTTCTTCTGGTATTTGTTCTTGTGTATTATCTTTTGGGTTGTTATCTTCTGGATCTGTTTCAGGTATTTTTTCAGTATATTCAAAAACTTGTTCTAAAAGCTCTACTTTTTTATTTTGAATAGAATCCAGTACCAATTCTACCTGTTTATTATTTATTGGATTTTGTAGATAATATGTTCCAAATACTAAAGGCGATGTCATCATTTTTCCATTTTTATATTTTACTTTCTCTATTTCCTCATCTTTTTCATATATTTTAATACCATCCTTTGAATAAATATCTTCTTTTGCATAAATAGTAATTATAATAGAGTCATCTTTTTCTTTTTTTTGTAGCTCATCATCTAAGTAATATTCTATATATTTTTCTATTTCAATTCTACTTTTTTGTTTTCTATTAGGAACTGTAATTTCTACATATTTTTGATTATTCTTATCTAATAGAAATTCACTATCATCACTAATTTCAAAATCAAAAACATGATCATTTACTAAATAACCGTATATAGCATCTATCTGTTCTATTTGATATCTACCACTGGATAATTTTAATACACTAGTATTTCCAAAATCATTGGTTTCTAATAAAAGTATATTATTATTTTGATCTAAAATATATTGATTGGTATCTAAATTTTTGATTCGGAAAGTTGCTCCGCTTTCTAATAGTGGTAAATTAGAATCAAAATCAGTATTTATTACTTTTATATTAGCTGTTAATTCTTCATTATACATGTCAAAATTTTGAATGAGACCATCTTCTGTTATTTGAAATTCAAATTCTTCAATGTGATAATGATTTTTAGTTCCACTATCTTGTCTTATTATATAATGACCATAAGGCAATTCTAATTCATAATATCCATTATTATCCGTAGTAAAGGTTTTTATCTTTTGATTATCTTTATTATAGATAGAAAAAGTTGCTCCTTCTTCTTGTTTAATTTTACCGGTTAAAGGATTTTTTAAATATTTTTGAAAAGAAATTTTATTTTTAATTACTTGATTATAGAATGTAATATTTTTAATTTTTTCATTAACATTTATGGGTAATATTTCATGGTTTAGTACATATCCTTCACCTGGAAATATTTCTTTTAAATTATAATTTCCATATCCAATATTTTCAAAAGTAAGTATTCCATTTCTATCTATTTCTTTTTCTGCTACTACTTGGTTTTCCATATCTAATAATTGAAATTTGCTTCCGGAAAGTTTCGCTTCTCCTTGTGGAATATTATTTTGATTATCTTTATCCCATTTATTTATAGTGATACTGGATGTAGGCATATTTAATGTTACTATCATATAAATAGGATAATGCTTACCTGCTGCTAATACATCTTGTCCAGTAGGATCTACATATATGATAGGTGCTGTTTCAAATCTTTTACCATCATTTGCAAAATAGAGTTTAGATTTTCCTACTTCTTTTGTTTTAATTGTTAGAAAATCTCCTTCTTTTATTAGTTCAGCACCACCATCATAGGTAATTTCAAATTGTTCTAAAACATGATTTGTATCTTCTATCGTAATACTTTCGTTATATCTTAATTCATAATTTGCATTATTAAAAGATGGCAATTTTAAATACTTTTGAATTAATTCATTGATTTCATTCATTTCTTCTTCATATTTAGTAATTTTTTTGCCATTTAATGTATCTGTAAAGTAAAGATTCGTATCTGGTGATGTTTCTTTCCAAATCATATATTGTGTAATGGCATACCATTTACTGTCAGTATGATTTTCGTATCCATATCCATAGTAGGCAATTAGCATAATTCTTTCCCATGTATGATAGCTAATATTTGCTTTATCATATTGATTTGTATCATAACCAGTTAGGTTTTTATAACTAGATAATGTTTCCCATAATTCAATACAATATACGGGCTGATTATCACTCGTTCTTCTGAAAAATCGTAGTTGCTCATATTTTCCAGAATCTCCTCTAAATTTTTTTATATATTCTCCTGGAATATATTCAGCCTCATAAAAACTATCAGACAATGCATAAGTTTTTATACTTGGAATTATCAATAACAATAATACAATGAAAACCATTAGTTTTTTATTCATATTTTTCCTCCCTATCTTTTTGGTCTCAATAGTATTATTTAAAAAACTTTGGAAATGACTTAAAAAAAAAGAACTTTTTTAAAAATTCTCCTTTTCTGAATTATTTATTTTCGATTTTAATATCTGCAAAAAAATTTTTACGCTTCTAATTATATTAACTATAAATGGAAATTTTATTTTATTCTTTTTTAATACTTGATATGATTCTTGAAAACTACGATAATATCCTTTTAATCCGTTAGTACTAACTCCACCACTTCTCATATATACTAAAGTTTTTGGAATATAACGAAATCTTAACTTTTTATCTTTCATAATTCTTAGCATCATATCATAATCTGCTGCAATCTTATATTTTTGATTATAAAATCCATGTTTATCATATACTGTTTTTTTTAAATATAATGTTGGATGTGGTGGGTACCATCCTAGTTTATAATTTCCATTTTTAGGATGAAAAACTCTTATTTTATTTTCTAATTTATTATCTAAGATTTCTAAATTAGAATAAGTACCATCACATTCTTCTTGTTGAAAAGAAGATACAATTATTTGAAAAGTATCTGGTGTTGCTAATACATCATCAGAGTTAATCATACCAATAATATCACCTGTTGCGATTTTAATTCCTTTGTTCATTGCATCATATAATCCATTATCTTTTTCTGATATCCACTTTAATTTTCCATTAAACTTTTTCTCATATCTCTTAATAATTTCTAATGTATTATCTTTACTTTTTCCATCAATAATAATATATTCATAGTTTTGATAAGATTGGTTTAATACAGACTCTATTGTATCTTTAATTGTCTTCTCTGAATTGTAACAAACTGTTATAATCGATATCTTCATTATCTTTTTCCTATTACTAATAAAACAAGTCCTATAATGACTAAAAAAGCACCTAGTATTCCTATTACATTAATCTGTTCTTTAAAAAATAAAATACCTAATAATAAAATAATTAATTGGACAATTCCTGTTGTAATTGGCACGATATAACTCAAATCAAAAGTTACTAGTAATTTTTGCCATAATAAGAAACTACAAATATAAGATAAGAAACCTAATAATGTGATAAAACCAATTTTAAAACTAATTCCATTTTGGAATGTTAAAGATATTGAATTACCACCCAATTTCATCAAGAATAATCCTAAAGTAGTTAAGCAAATATAAATGACTGTTAAAATAATTTTCATTTTACTTCTTTCCTTTCTCTTGAAGTTCTTCTTCTAACAATGCTATATGTTGCGCTAGTTCAATTATTTTTTCTTGATGTCCTGATATTTGTTTACTATTTCTAAAATTTATAAATAATAAAAAGATAATACATATTACAAATAATAATGATGGAGGATATTCTATATTCAAAAATTGGGCTAATTTATCAATAGAATATGGAAAAATAGCTAGCACTAACATTAATATGCATGCAGTAATCCACCAAAAACTTTCTTTAATTGAAAATTTCTTTTTTCTTACTTCATATATTACATAAAAAATGGATAAAAAAGCTAGTATTATAAAATAAATTTTTTTCATATCATTTAACCTTCTTTCTTGGATTTTGAATCACAATAAAGACTATTTCATATAATACATTAATCATATATTTTATCGGCTTAATAATTCCAGAATGCATACTTTCTCCAGATTCTCTTATCCTCATTTTTACTGGTACTTCTTTAATTTTATATCCTAATAGTAGCATTTCTATTATTAAATTAGCATCTGGAAATTCTGGATAATTGCCCATTTTTGCATATCTTTGAATTACTTTTTTATTTAAACATTGAAAACCAGACAATGGATCCTTTATTTTTTGTTTACAGAGGCATTTTATGATAAAAGAAAATATTTTTGTACCAATTTTTCGAAAATATGGACATGGATATCCCATATCTTCTAGATATCTTGATCCTATGATAATATCGTAATTTCCTTTTTGAGCCTCTTCTAATAATCTGATAGCTTCTTTTGCAATATGCTGGCCATCAGCATCAAATTGAATTACATAATCATAATCATTTTTCATTGCATATTTAAGCCCAGTTTGTACTGCCATAGCATATTTTAAATTAAATACTCCTGTTATACATGTAACATTGTTTTGTTCCACAACCTGCTTCGTATTATCTGTAGAACAATCATTTATAACCAATATATCAGCAAAAGGTGCATTTTCTTTGATTTCTTTTAATACTTTTTCAATATTGTCTTGTTCATTATAAGCTGGTATTACAAACAATACTTTATCCTTATTTTTCTGTTCTTTCATATTTACCACTACTTTTCTTATTTTTTATTTTTATCACATAATATCCATATAAACATAATGATAGAATGATTGGTATATAAGCGGGTGCAGCATATCGATCAATACATGCACCGGTTGCGACATGGACTAAAATATGTAATAAACTATAGCCTGATAAAATAACAATCATCTCTAGTAATTTTAAGTATTGTTTTTGTTTTTGCTTTATCAAAGATATTGTAGATACGATTACCAAAATAGGTAGTATTACAATCAATACTTTGTACAAATTAGTAGTAATCCATGAAATTGCTTTTAACAAATATCTTAAAAATACTGGTGAATTATTATATTGTTCATAGTCGATGACTCGATTTAATGACTCCTCTGGCATATAAGAAAGATTTGATTTTTTGGTAGCTACACTAACTGCTATTGAACAATTTTCATGACAATAATCAAGTGTCAAATCTTTTTCTATCCAATATGCTACACTATCATTTGTTTTTTTGGGGTAAAGATTAGCAATTGCCAAATAATTAGAAGTATAAGATTCTAAGACTAACAAAGGATGTTGAAACATTTGATTTCCTATAAATAAAATTGAATTAAAAGTAGAAATGTTATTTTTATCATTTAATGGTATTATAGCTTGATCTATTACTTGGTGATGTAAATTTTTAATATTAATTAAATTGTATTTTTTAGAATTTGTCTTGAGTAATTCTTTTTCTTCTTGTGTTAGATATTTATTATCATTTATATTTTCTGAATTAACAGTAGCAATTACTTCATAATTATTAAGACCAGTTAATAATTGATTACCAAATGATGCTGTAACGTTTCTATCCGTATTTAGATCAATACCTTTATTTACTAAAAATTGATTCCATACTACTATACTGATTACTAGTCCAATGATACAAGAAAAGGTAGTTATCATTCTAGGTAAAATATTACTGATTTTTCTATTCGAAATACAGGATATGATAGCAGAAATAATGATTGGAAAAATGGATATCGTAACATAAGGTTGTTTTAAGTGCCATGATAGAATTGTCATCATGATAAATGCAATACTATAAATAATATATTTTTTCTTATTAGTATCAAATTTTATAGAAATCCATTTCCAAGATAAATAACACATTAATAAAGAAATGGTCATAGCAATAAATTCTGTTAATAGTGCATGATAATATCCATAGATAATAGGATCAAGGATAATAAATGTAAATAATCCAATATTAATATTTCTTTTTACTTTTTTACTTTCTTTTTCCAGTAACTTATCTAAAACTGTTTTTACTATTATTAACATAGAAAGATAAAAGATAAAGCTTAATATCAAAACTCCTTGGGTTGTTTTTCCAAAAAACAAATTATTTAAGTAAAGAATTAATGGAAAAATTATTCCTCTTACAATATCCCAACTACTCCATGGCATATTTCCTTCTAAAATAGAGACATATGACATGTAATGACCAGTATCCCAAAAAATATTCATTGGTATTACAAAATAGTATATAAATAATAGTAACAGTAATCCTAAATAAATCCATTCTTTCTTTTTCATTCTAGCATCCTTCTACAAAAAATTAAATTCTTTTTTTTCTTATTATTGCATACAATCGTGAGTTGTAAACTCTATTGAGAAACCTATATCCTCTTGAATAGGCTATTGCATCTGGCACTTTTTCAATAGTATTAGTAATTTTAATTTCTTCAAAATTTAAATCTTCTCCCATTTTATAATAGGTATTTATATCAAATCCATATTCTTTTTCTAACATATCCCTGTTTTTTTCTACTTCTAATAATTTTCCTATATTAGAATAAGCTACCAATTTTCCCATATTTCCTAATATAGGGCTGTCGAATAAAATCATATTTTTTTCATATTGATATAAAATATCATTTTTTAAGCATTTTTCTTTATCAATATCAAAAGCATCATGCAATAATTCTAAAGAAGTATCATTTAATATTTCTTCAGCTAACATGTGGTATTCATGATATGTTCTATTCATATTTTCAATTGAAAATCCTGATGTATTTCTTTCATCACCAAACCACCTAAAATTTACTAACAATTCGGGCATAACATAAATTGGGTACTTTTGAATAATTTTAAGCCATAATGTAAAATCTGGAATTTGTCTACACCTAACATTATATTTTCCAATTTCATCATAAATTTTTTTTCTAATTAGGATACTAGGGTGACACAAACAATTACCTTTTTCAAAAAAATACTTTAGCCATTCTGCCTGAGTTTTATTATCTTGGATAAATATATTTTCTGGAAATATTTTTTCTCCAGACTTATTAATATATTGTACCCAAGTAAAACATGCTGCATATTTTTTATTTTGTTCCATAAAATTTAGTTGTTTCTCTAATTTATCTTTTTCCCAATAATCATCAGAATTGAGAATAGCAATATATTCGCCATTAGCCATATCAATTAGCTTATTTAAATTTTCTGATCCACCACTGTTCTTCATATAAAAAAATTTTTTTATTCTTGAATCATCATAGGAATTGATAATACTTTTAGAATTATCCGTTGAAAAATCATCACCTATTAATATTTCAATATTTTTATATGTTTGATTGATTACACTATCAATACATTGTTTTATAAATTTTCCATGATTATATGAGGGAATTAATACGCTAATTTTTACTTTTTCCATTTTTATAAATCCTTTCTAATATACTTTTCTAAAATATCAATACGGGGCTTTATTTGATGTTCATAATCATATAATTTTTTAATTGCAATAGAACCATTATTTCCTAATTGTTTTAATTCTTTTGGATGATTATAATAATAATTGATTTTATTTACAATATTATCCGCATTATGATCAATAATTTCTATCTCAGTTCCTATTTTATATCTATTAGAATTCATAGATAAACAATCCGTACAGAATATAGATGTCTTTCTTAATCCAGCTTCAGTACAACTAGCAGTTGGAAAACCATCAAAAGCACCTGGAGCAATTACGTTAGGAATATTGGGAGAGACTATGATATCTTTATCAATAAAAAATTTATCAAAATCTTCTTTTGTTAAATTACCATAAAATTTTATTCGATGATATATATTTGAAACATCAATATCTTCTTCATTAAATCCACCTACAACATGAAAAAAAATATTATCATGTAAATCGGATAGCTTTTTAGCAACCTCTATAAAAATATCATAACCTTTATCAATTCCAAATTTAGTATATTTGTGTGCCATAAAAACAATATCTAAATTAGGTTTATCTATTATGTAGTTTTTCTTTTGATTATATTTAAGTTCTATAGAATTTAAAGGCATAACTACACCAAAAATAAACTCAATTTGATTTTCTTTGCATAATTTTTTCTTCAATAAATAATCTTTTACAATACTTTGAGTTACAATAACTTTTCTAAAATATTTAGAAGACATAATTTTTTTTAACATATAATCACAATCAGGGTCATCAAAGAAGAATCCTCCACCAGGATAAAGTTCAAATATAAATGGTACTTTCTTCTTGGAGATGTATCTCCAATTTAGTTTTACTGTTGAGAAAAATATAAAATATAGTAATTGTGGACGATATATTCTAACCTTATTATCACTATAATCCATAACTTTTGTATGTAATAGAGGATATTTTATTTTATATTTTTGGATTTCAATATCAAAATTATCATCATTAAAACAAGTTAAAAATTCTCCAGTAGAAATGCATACACTATTTTTAAAATGGTTTAAATATGAAGTTATTTCCTGGTATGTAAATTGACTAAGTTCACTAGGAAAAATATTATCAATAATCATAATATCAACGTCTATAAAGTTATCTGGGATATTATGATTCATTAAAATATTTTGATATTTTCTATATTCCGGATCATATACAAAATTAGTATATAAATTATATTCATTGATATATTTCAGCATTTTTAAACTTTTTTCGACATCTTTTTGTGAAGACCAGATTGAATTATCATGATATCTGTATACTGATAAATATTCATATAAATTTCCGATAAATCCAAAATTAGCATATATAACATTAAATAAAAAATCATATACTGTTAAATCGTAAATATCTTCATCTATTTTATTTAAGTAGTATGAATCATAAAAACAACAACTAAAATTACCTATGAAATTAATTTTTTCAATCAAGTCTCTAGAATTATAAAATCTTTTATCTAATGTTACTTCCATTTGATCTTCGAATTTTTTTAAATATTTACTTTCATTATATAGATAAAAATTATTAAAACATAGTGATAAAGAAGGATTCTGTTGCATGTGATTTATAAGCTTTTCTATTCTAAAGGGGGAAATCCAATAGTCATCACCTTCGCAAAAAGTAAAGTATGTTGTGTTCTTAAAATATTCAATTAATACTTTAAAATTGGCTATCATTCCCTGGTTTTGATCATTTTTTATAAAGCTTACTTTAATTTGTTTATTTTTAGTTTCTTTTAAAAATTGTTCAATTATATTAGCAGTATCATCTGATGAACAATCATCTATAATTAATAAATTAATTTTAAAATTACCTCTTTGTTTAAAAATTCCTCTTAAACATTCTAAAATATATTTTTCGTGGTTATATGTTAAAACACCAACACCAACTACATTAGTATTGATAACTCTATTTTTAATTTTATTTTCAATATTTTCTAATCTAGTATCAATTTCCTGATAGTATCTAATATGTTTATTATTTTTTTTAATTATAAATATATTATAATCATTGGTACTAAAAATTTTATTACAATACACATCTATTTTATTTATAGAATTTAGTTTTATTTTTTTATTGATTAAAATTAGCCCATCATTTTCTACTAAATTTTTTAGTAATTCATATAAATTTTCTAAATTATCATTTATTACTAATAAATCTAACTTAATTTTTTTTAATTGCAAAACTGTTATAATTTCTCTTATATTTTTATTAGTTTGAATAATTGATGAATTATCTTTTGGTGCAATATGATCTGTAGCAATTATTAAATTACCGCTAATATTAGAAATTGTATCAGATAGTTCTATAAAATTTTCTTTATTTTTACTGTCAATAATTAAAACATTTCGAAAATTTTCTGTTTCAACTAAAGGAATTAGCCATGAATAATTTAAAGTGTTTTTCATATTACCTCCTGATTTCCTAATTGAATTATTTTTTTACTAATATTTTTGCTGGATTTCCAACGACCTTTTGATTGGATTCAATATTATTGATTACTACAGATCCAGCGCCAATTGTTACATTTCTGCCAATTTCTATTGCATTTATCACTACACTATTAGCCCCAACCCAGCTTCCTTCTTTAATAACTGAATTACCGCAAATTGTACTACCTGGGGAAATATGTACATAATCTTCGATAATGCAACCATGTTCAATAATTGCACCACTATTTATAATTACATGGTTTCCAATTTTAGCACCCGCATTTATGATTGCGCCAGGCATAATTACAGTATTTTTCCCAATCTCTACATCATTTCCAATGATAGCGCTTGGATCAATTAAAGTAAACCACTGTATATTCTCTTTTTCTAAATTTTTTATTAACTTTACCCTATTAGCAATATCACCAAAAGCAATTATAAACTGATTATTGAAAATATAGTTTTTAATATCCTGCATATTTCCAACTTTTTTTAACATAGTTAAATTTTGTCCGTCTCCGTCATAAAAAACTCCATCTAAATGAAAGTTATTCTTAGATGCTATATTCTTGATAACAGTAGCATGCCCTCCAGCTCCAATTAAATAATTCATTATTTCTTACTCCTTAGTATTTTGCATATTTTCTTGACATTTTCTTCTTCTAGATCATAATAGAGTGGTAAAGTTAGTACGTTATTTGAAACAAAACGAGCATTATCTAATTCGTATTTCTGAAAATATGAATAATCCTGCTTATAACAATCTAAGTCACTAGTTATTGGATAGAAATATTTTCTAGGATATATATAATGATTTTCCAGTAATTGTTTTGTTTCATCACGTGTTAATCCATACTCTTTTTGTAGAATCACTATTGGAAAATACGCATAATTGCATAATGTGTTCTCTATCTCATAATTAGCCATTATGATTCCTTTTACATTTGACAATTCTTCTTTATACATTTCGACAATTTTTTTTCTTCGATTAATGATATCATCTAAATCGTCAATTGTTGATAATCCCATAGCAGCCTGAAATTCATTCATTTTTGCATTAGTCCCTATATAATTTACACAATCATAGTCTGTTATTCCAAAATTTTCTATTCTTTTCTGCCTGTCATATATATCATAATTTTTACTAACAGACATTCCTCCCTCAATAGTATTAAAAAGTTTAGTAGCATGGAAGGATACTATAGAAGCATCACCATAATTTAGTAAACTATTTTCATTATATTTTACGCCAAAAGCATGGGCTGCATCATATATAACTTTCAAATGATATTTGTCTGCTATTTTTTGAATTTTATTTACATTACATGGGAATCCATAAACATGTACAGCTAAAATTGCAACAGTGTCTTCTGTAATTAAACTTTCTATTTGATCTTCATCAATTGTAAAATTTGACATTTTAATATCACAGAAAACTGGTTTAAAACCACAATTCACAATTGCATGAGTAGTAGAGACGAAGGTAAATGGAGTCGTGATTATTTCCCCACCTGCTTTCATATTCAAACTTTTTAAAGTGATTTCTAATGCTTGGTGACCATTGCAGAATAAATTAATATTATTATTACCTATTCTCATTTTAAGCTTTTCAATTAATTGTTGACTCAATGGTCCATTATTTGTTAAAATTTTTGTTTTCCAAATTTCATCTAAGTATTCATTAAATTTTTCTTTGCTTGGTAAATATGGTTTTGTTACATATATTTTTTCCATTTGGTTACTCCCCCCTATATTAACATATTAATGCTCAAAGCAAAAGTATAAAAATGTAATTACCTTTTTTAGTTTATTTTTCATTCTTTTTGGTATTATTTTTGCCAATTTATATATTTTTCTTTGTTTTACTATTTGTCCAGTTTGAATAGATGTCATTTTCTCAATGATTCTTTGATCCTCTTGGGTTAGTTTTTCTTTTTTTAATAAATAGTTGTCATTATTTTGTAAAAAATCAATATATTTTTTTATAATATTATCTAGATCAAACTGTTTTGCCGTTTTTAAAATATTTTTCTTTAATTTTCCATATAATTCATCTGATTCAATAATTTTCTTTAGTTTTTCAATATAAGCATCAGAGTCATTTACCTCATTAACAATATAACCATTAATTCCATCTTTTATATACTCTTTTACACCCTTTGAATTAGATGAAATTGGTATACAGCCTGCTGCCATTGCTTCAAGTGCCGTTAATCCAAAACCTTCTGATAATGAACAGTCAATGTAAATATCTGATTGCTGTAGTAGTTGAAACATTTCATTTCTACTTAAAGGTCCAATAATTTTATTCAATTTTATGGTGTTATTTTTTATTTGTGGAAATTCAATTTTTTCATTAAAATAAACAACATTAATCTTTAATTTATTAAATAAATTACTTATTTTCTTTATAACATCCAGTAATAACCAATCGCCTTTCATTATATTATTTCGTAATACTATGGTAATTGTTTCTATTTTTTTATTTTTATTTTCTTTTCCAATTAAGTCATAATTAATTCCATTGGGAATTAAAAAGGAATCTTTATTAAAGACATTTTTTAATTCATCTTGTAAGTATTTTGAAATCGTAAATAATGAATCTGCAAGTTTATAGCTAGTTTCTACTATTCCATATATACTACCATTTTCAAAATAACTTTCATATCCCTGAATAAATGATATCAATCTTATATTTTTTTCATTAGTAATTTTTTTCGCTGTAAATGCCGTTTGATAAATTGTGGAAATAATTTGTTTAGGGTTAATGTCTGCCATTTTTGATGATGGGATTGGGTTAAATAACATAATTTCTTTATATTCGGACATAAAATCATATACAATATTGATACTGATATCATTAATTACTAAATAATTTACTATATCAACAACTACATGTACTCCGCCAGCATTTTGTACAATTCCATTTAGATAAAATAATGTATTTACTTGACTCATCCTATCTTTTTCTGTTAAATGATTTTTAATATATGAAATTGGGTTATTTTCATTATATTTTTTTAATTCTTCATTATATTGTTTCCCCCATCTAGAAAAAAATAATTCTCTATTTTTATTTAATCGTTTCTGTTTTTCTTTAGAGGTTCCAAATGATACCTCCGATTTGTGAAATACATAAGTATCAATAGCTACTTTTGCTGTATATCCTTTCGACATTGCTTGAAATTGATAGTCAGTTTCCTCCCCATATCCCATGCCATAACTTTCATCTAAAAAGCCAACATTATTAATGCAATCTCTACTAATTAATAAGCAATTTCCAACAACAGTACAGGCATCAAATAATAAACCAGAAAATTTTGTTTCTAACAATGTATTCATTTGATTATAATTAAATCCTTCAAACATTTCTAAAGTTAAATTTGCAGCATTACTTGATATCGGACATATTAATCCAATTTTCTTATCAGTTTCCATATGGTTGATCAATTTTTCAATTGCATTTTTAGAAACTAGACAATCAGTATTTAACAATAGTACATAATCAGCTTTGGATAATTTCAAACCTTTATTAGTTGATTTGACAAATCCAAGATTATTATCATTTTGTTCAATGCAAATTTTATTTCCATATTTTTGTGATAAGTTCTGCAAACAATTTTTAGTAAACTCATCATCACAGTCGTTAATTAAATATACTTTATTTATGATTTGTTCTTTTGTATTTTTAAATAAGGCATATACACATAATTTTACCCATTCAGGTGACTTATAGACTGGTATAATAATATCACATTTTTTCATTTCAAAACCTCCTACTCTAAATTAAATTTCTTCTGCAAAACCTTTTTCTAATTTTTTAAAGATAATTAATCCTATATAAGATAATATACAACTGAAAAATAGTACTATCAATAAAGATTTTATTTGCGGCATAGATTTATAAAATAAGACATCGCGATAGCAATTAATAATTACAGCCATAGGGTTGAAATTAATAATCCAACTAAATGAACTATTTTTAAACATCTCCGCTGAATACAAAATAGGTGTAGCGTAAAATAACATATTAATAAAAAAATTAATGATATATTCGGCATCTCTTATATAGACATTAACAGCACTAGTAATAAATATAATTCCTTGCTGTAAAATATATTGTGTCATAATAATTAATGGTAAGAGTAAAATATACCAACTAAATCCAATTCCACTAAAAATTAAGAAAATAAATATAATTAAACATGAAATCAAAAAATTGATTAAACCGCTTGTATTAATGGATATTGGAAGAATCTCTCTAGGAAAATATACTTTTTTAATAATCCCTGCATTCACTAAAACAGTACTGGTTGCTTGCATAATAACAGTTGTGAAATAAGTCCAAGGTAATATTCCAATTACAATAAATGTAACATAATTAGGCTCTGAACTTTTTAAAATGATAGGAAAAACAATTGCATAGATTAGAGCAGTTAATAACGGATTTACAAATGACCATAAAATTCCTAAAAATGATCCTTTATATTTTCCTCGGATTTCCTTTTTTACATTGCTCTTTAATAACTGTCGATAGTTATACAAATTCAGTAGTAAATCTTTCATTTTTATCCACACACCTTTAAGTATTCTTCAATAACATTATCAATTTTTCCATCCATAGCTATTTCTCCATTATTAATCCAAACTGCTCTATCGCAGAATCTCTTTACAGAGTCTAAACTATGGCTAACAATAACGATTGTTTTTCCACTATTTTTTAATTCTACTAATTTTTCAAAACATTTTTCTTGAAAATGTTGATCTCCTACTGCTAAAATTTCATCTATCAACAAAATTTCCGCATCTACATTAATTGCTATTGAAAATGCTAATCTCATATATTGCCCAGATGAATAGGTCCTAACTGGACTATCTATTAAATCTCCTAATTCCGAGAATGATATAATGTCATTCACACGATCGTCTATTTCTTTTGCTGTTAATCCAAAAATAGAAGCATTAAAATAGATATTTTCTCTTCCCGTAAAATCTGGATGAAATCCTGCTCCTAATTCTAGTAGTGAGGTTAATTTCCCATTAACTTTTATGCTTCCAGTTGTTGGATAAATAATTTTGGTCATTAGTTTAAGTAGAGTACTTTTTCCACTTCCATTCACTCCAATTAGTGCAATAGATTCTCCTTGTTTTATTACTAAATTGATATTTTTTAACACTTCGTTCATATCTGTTTTTTTGTTTTTCCAGAAAACTAGTTTTTCTTTTAAAGTATAGTGTTTATCATAAAATATTTTAAATTTTTTGGAAAGGTTTTCTATTTTAATTGCATAGATTGTATCTTTTTGTTTTTTTACCATCCTATCACTCTTTCTTATTATGTTATTTATGTCACTATGTTTAGTATAACCCAAAAAACGACACATCTCAAGAAATATAGCATTTTTTGTTTGTTTTTTTAATATAATTTCTTTTATTTCTATTTTCCCAAATCTTTCACAAAATAAACAACTGTTAAAATCATTCTACTTGTAAAAGCAGTGAATTTTAATAATACTTTCTCTATTTTATTAGCATGGTTATAGGTTGTTTGAAAATAATATTGGCTTTCTTTTTGTAATTTTAATTTTTTTATCTTCTTTAAATTTTTATCAATCGAAACAGAATGATTATGAATTACTAAAATATCATTACACACCGCTAAAGATAATCTTTCTTGTTGAATCTTTTTTGCTAAAATATTTTCTTCATAATATAAAAAAGTATTTTCATCTAAATAGTTAATTCTTTCTAAAGTCTTAGATTTCATTACAAAGAAACATCCACTGACAACATCTACTACACTAATTCTATGTTGATAATGTTCTTCGTTATAAAAAACATATTTTTTGCGAAGAAAACGATGAATAAAAACAATATTTAATAAACTATCTAATAATGGACTAGGATTTCTCCATCCCCTATTTAAATGATTATTTTCTATGATAGTAGGAGCTATTACACCAATTGATTTTTTATTCAATTCTTTAATTAAATCTTTAATATCCTCCTCTTTATCAATTATAATATCAGAATTCGAAATAATTAAATTACAGGGTCCTAATTCTTTTATTAATGCCCTACATCCAATATTAATTGCTTTCGCAAATCCTTCATTTTTCCTATTTTCTATTACTTTTATTTTTCTAGAAGAAAGTGTTTTTAATTTATTTTTTACTTCTTTTGTAGAATGATTATCAACAATCACAATTCTATGAATCACAGAATAATCTTTTACATTTTCTATCAAGTGTTCTACTGACTCATAATCATTATAATGAACAATTACTAATCCTGTTTTCATTCTATCACCTACTTCTTTTTTATTGTATCATATTTTTCCTTTAAAACATTTTCTTTTGATAGCATTAGTGCTAAATAAATACAGACTGCTGGATAAAATAAAACATGACCTGATGTTAACGAAACTAATATTAATATGATCATAGATACTTTTTCTTCTGGTTTTAATTTTATTTTTCTAATTGATAAAATACTATCTCCTATAAATAGAACCATTCCTAAGATTCCATATCGAATCATTAGATCAAAAATATCAATTTCTACCATCTTAATATCATAGTTCTCTAACCCAATACCAAATACTATTTTCCAAATACTTTGATTTTGCAAGTATTTGAAATTATCTTTTAAGAAGGTTAAACGATCATTATAAATAATTCTATTTACAAAATCTATAGATACAATATGTTCTACTTGAAAGAAATCTTGTTGTACCATCATATTTTGATACGTTCTTGTTTTGGTAAATAAAAAACATCCTAATATTATTATCATCAATAAAGAAATAACCATTCCTATTTTGACGGATGTTTTTCTTTCTAAAAATAGTTTTTTTCTTTCTTGCCATAATAAATAGAAAATAGTAAATAAAACGCCACCCATTAATACTTTTGTACCAATTAATAAACTACATAAAAAACATGATAATATAAAGAATCCTACTATCATATATTTTCTTTTCTTTTTAAAATACATCGCAACAACAGGTAGTAAGCAAACTAAAATAGCACTAAATTCATTAATAGAAGAAAATAATCCTTTAAAGCCACTTTTACCATCTGTTTCTAAATAGGCATTTGCTCCTATTCCAAATACATAGGATAATAAATAAATACTCACATAAGTAATTAAAACCATACTAAATATTTTTTCTTTTTCAATTGGGAATATATAATTCTTAAAGTAGAAAATAGATACTGGTAAATAAAGAAATTTTAAGATTGAAGATAAAGATGGTAATATTTTAAAATGTAGAAAATAATACTGATATCCAAAATAGAAAACACCAAATATCAATAATGGTATTAAAAATCTTAATTCTTTTTTATTTTTGAAAAGAGATAGGATCATAAAAGCTAAAAAGAATCCTCGTAACAATAGACTAAATGGTAATCCTAAAAAGCTAGTAACATCTAAAATAGGTCCTAATATTATAAATATAAGCACAAAATAATCTTTTTTCATAGTTTACTCCTGATATTCTAAATAATGATAATATAATTCTGATCCATTTATATCTTGTAACTGATATTTTATATGATAATCTTTTAAGTTATATAAAACGCCATTCATTCCTTTTATATTTACTATAATTGTTTGATGGGAAAGTTGTTTTAAATCGTGATGAATTTGGATACTATTTTTAAAAGTATAATAAGTATTTCCTAAAAATGGTATTAAAGTATTCATTATAATTAAAATTGTATATAAATTTGTTAGCGCTTTTCTTTTTCCATATCGGAATAAAAGATATAAAGATAATAAAATAAACAAATAGAAATGTGGTGTATAGCGTGCCCACCAAGATTCACTCATCAATAATAACAGAATTGTTGTGATGAATAAAGTATAAAGAATAAAACTATCTTGTTTATAATTTTTATAATTTTTTATAAAGATCACAATACTAATTATGAGTAAACCACTAAAGAATATACCCCAACCACTAATTCTTAAATCATTAGACATTGCAGGAGTTAATTCTTCTTTATAGATAGTAAAAGGAATTTTTAGATTTGTATCATCATTGTCTCTTAAATTATTCGCTTTCGAAAAAGTAGCATAAAATAATTTTCCAAGGTTATTCATATGCAAAAATTTTTTTGGTTGTTGCAGAGTAATAATATCTTCTCCATTTTCGTCATATAGAGGAAAAAAAGGATTTTGATGATCTATTGTGTTTTTTATATAAGTAGGATATCCTACCACTACTAAACTGATCACGAATAAAGGAATAAATAGAATACATAATTTTTTAAAGGTTAATACCAATTCTTTCTTTTTATATGCTTTATATAGATATCTACATACAAATAGGAAACTAAATACTAATAAATAGCCTAACCCATTAAATTTCATATTTGCAAGCAGAATAAAAGTTAATATATAACCAAACCAAGAATCTTTATCTTTTATATTTTGATCTAACTTTAAAAGATAAAAGACAGCTAAGAATAAATATAAACATACTAATTGATCGTTATAATAGGTAAACATTTGGGATACTGTAATAGGATTTAGTACTGTTAATAAAGAAAGAAGAAATGCTTTTTTTCGATCCAGTATTTCTACTAATCCTGTAAATACGATGGTAAATACAATATAAATAGTAATTAAATTCATTGCTTTTCCTGATTCTATATTTTCTGTAAAAGAATAAAAATTAGCGGCAATAATCCAATTTGCTTTTGCATAATGATCAATCCAAATACTATATTCTGTTAAGTTTTTACTATCATCTTTTCTCATTTTTATAAAATCGCTACTACTTTCATAAACAGGATTAAATCCTTCTTTTAAAACACCAATAGCATCTTTATGATAAGTGTTACCATCACTAGATCGATCAAACATAAAAGTAGATATGAAAATACTAAGCAAAAGGATTCCTAAGGAAAGGAGAATACTACTAAAAATATCTTTCTTCTTTTCATTTTTTCTTAATAAAAAATAAAGAACTCCGGTTATGCAAATAAAAATGGGTAAATGAAATTTCGTAATTGAAATTTTCATAAAAAATAATAAAGTACTACCAATTACTATATTTGTTAACAACATCAGTAAAAATAGTCCTGTTTCTTTTAATTTTTCCATCTTATCCCAACTTTCTATAGTTCTATTTTATCATGAACTTGATTAGAAAGATAGACTAAGTAATTATAGTTATGGCTATAAAGTTTTATATTTCTATTATTTTTTAAAATCTAGTTTATGTTTTTTTATTCTTATTATATAATAAAGATAGAATAAGGGTGATGTTATGAAAGAAAAGGAAAAATTTTTTCAAGTATTTACTTACTTTTGTTTAGCTTTATCTTTAGTTTCTACTGTAACTTATATGATATATGCTATTCTTAATAGTAGTAATCTTGTGAATCAAATTATTAGTATTATAGGAGTTATTATTTTAGCTATTTTTTCTGTATTATATATGATTGTTGGGATGTTTGCTGAAAATAAAAAGGTTAAAATTTTTATTATTATTGGTTCCCTGCTTCTTAGTTTTTATAGCTTTTCTCAAATGATCATTGGAATTACTAATTCGAAAGATTTCGTTTTAGATTTTACAGGAAAAGATATTAAAGAGGTTGTTGCTTGGGCTAATGAAAGAGATATTTTAGTAGAACAGGAATTTCAAACTAGTGATACGGTTCTACAATATAAGATTATTAGTCAAAGTATTAAAGCTGGTACTTCTACTAAAAATTTAAAAAAGATAACAGTTATTGTCTCAGATGGTATTGATACTAGTGTTCATGCGGAAGTTACCAATATGGTGGGTTGGAAATTAGATGATGTTATTCATTTTATTGATGATAATCACTTAACCAATGTTACTATTCACTTTGAATTTAGTGATAGTGTTCCTAAAGATATCATTATTAGTCAGGATATCATTCGTGAAATTAAAAGAAATGATCCACTTACTTTGGTATCTTCTTTAGGAAAAGAATCTGAACTAAAAAGTGTTACTATAGATAATTTGGTAGGATTAGATACTTTTCATGCTATTGTATACTGTGGTAGAAATTATTTAAACTGTTCTATAGAATATGTTTATAATGAAGAAAAAGAAGAAGGAACAGTTTTAAAACAAAGTATTAAAAAATGGAGTGTTATTCAGCCAAAGGATCGAAAAGAACTTGTCCTTACCGTTGCAAAAAGAAATGAAATTACGATTCCAGATCTTACCAAAATGAGTGTAGCAGAACTTACTACTTGGACTACTAATAATCGTCTTAAAGTAGAAATCTCTTACGAGTATGATGATTCTATTAAGAAAGATCATATGATTTCTAGTAATTATAAAAAGGGTGATGTAGTGCAAGTAGGAGATACGATTCAAGTGATTGTATCTAATGGTCCTCTTCGTATGATTGCATTTACTGATTTAGAAGAATTTATTAAATGGGCTGATGAAAATGAAATTGCCTATACTGTAGATTATCAATATAGTGATACAGTTGGAAAAGGAAAGATTATTTCTTCTACTCATAAAGAAGGTCAAATTATTAAAAACAATGATACTATTAAACTAGTAATTTCCCAGGGCGGAAATACTATTGTTCCCAATTTAATTGGTATGACGAAAGAAGAAGTAAATAGTAGTTGTAAAAAAGCAAATATTATTTGTAAGTTTATTTATGAAGATGATGATAAAGAAAATAATATTGCTATTAAACAGTCGATGCGAAGTGGTAGTAATGTACCAACAGATACTACTGTTACAGTTACTTTAGGAAAATAAAAAAAGCGAAAAGCTTTTTTTATTTTGACTGTAAATTAGATCTTACTTGTTTTAATTCTTCTACTCCCTTTGACTGTTCATCAATAATATTTTGAGCAACTTTTTCTAATCTTTTATCAATTGGATATTCTAATAGATTTTGGCACATTTCTATTGCTCCTTCATGATGAGGAATCATTTCTGAGATAAAGTCTAAATCAATATTAGGAGATTGTAAACTTTTTCGCATTCTAACAGTCATACGATTTAATATTCTATAATACTTATCTAAGTAATCGTTGATCTGATTTGTATTACTAATATATTCTGGTGTTGTTTCTAGTATTTCTTTCATTTGATTGATGCCTCTTTGTTGCATCGAAATGATATTTTGGGCTATTGTTATTAATTTTTGGTTATTGGTATAATTTAATAAATTTTGACACATATAAATAGCGGCTTGATGATGTGGAATCATTGTTCTAATAAAATTAATGGTAATATTATTAATCATTTCTACTGATATCATACGGTAGGACATATTCCCTAAAATATTATAAAATTTTGTTAAATAAATTTCAGATTGCTGTTTGTTCATTCTATATTCTCCTTTTTGATATTATAGGCAAAAGTAAGAAAAATGTGATAAAAAAAGATCTATGGATTACCATAAATCTTCGTCTATCTTTTGTTTTTTATTCTTTTTCTTTTCTTTCTTTTTTTTCTTTTCCTGTTCAGTTTTTTCTTCTTTACTATCTTCTTTTATCTCTTTTTTAGACTCTTTCATATCTTGAATTTTTTGTAGATATTTTTTCTTCATCTTATTTTTTGAAATAATTTCGATAATGATAATACATAGTAAGAATAACGATAAGCCAGCCATTCCTAATAATACTACTTTGTATTCTTTTACTTTGTTATCAAAGGATTGATTCATATCATCCATGATATCTTTCATGTAAGTTTGAATACTTTTTTCTTTCATATTATATAGGTACCAATTTTTATTACCTGTTTCTAAATTCATGCCATAAATTAATAAATAATCTTTATCCTTAGAATTTTGATAAACTGTATATTTTTGATTATCAATTGTAACTTCTTTTTTCTCATAGTTAGAAATTTTTTCTTGACTATCTTCAAAGACAATTGTTTGACTAATGGATGTCAAAAACTGATATTTGATATAAGTATTATCTTTACTATTGTATCGAAATAAGTAATTATTTCCTTCTTCATCTTTTAATCCTATTAATGTAATGTTTGCTTTTTCATTATAAAACGCTGGGATTTCTATATTTTCTATCGTAACAGTTGTTTCTTCAAAGTTTTCTGGTTTTTCTAATGTACTAGCTCTTTTAATAACTGTATATTCTTTACCATCGATTGTTTGTTTTATTGGATTACTATCTTTCACAATAGCATTAATTTTGTAGACTTTACTAGCTCCTGTTTCTGATGTTACAGTTATCTCAAAATTATTATCTCCTTCTTGTACTTCTTTTTCACCAGTTCCATTTAAAGAAGCATATCCATCTTCTTTAGATGCATTAATCGTAATTTTTTCCACATTGGATTCTAAATTTACAGTGTATTCTAATACATTTTTATCAAAAGATGGAGAAAGTTCATAGCCTTCTACTGATAGGCTTTTCAAATTATTATTTGTTGATTTTTCACGAGGTTTTACCACATTAATATTTTTGGAACTGGATACATTAACCCAATTAGAGCTACTAGAATCCATAATTTTTCCATTTATTGTACATTTAATTGTCCCTACTGAAGTTGGTTTTACTGTAAGAGATTTAGAATCAGATTTTTTATTATTTTCCATCGTTTCAAAATTTAAATCAATTTGATTATTAACTCCTGCACCACTGCATTTTAGCGTTCCTTCAATAAAAAATATTGAATTACTAGATGAAATTGTACTAGTTACCTTAACTGAAGTTCCTGGAGTTATATTATCATTACTTATTGATATTGATGCACTAGCCGCATCAACAGTTGTTGTTAGTAATATAAAAAATCCTAAACTAAAAATTAAATATTTTATTTTACCCATTTTATTCTCCTATTGTGAAATATTTGCATATCCATAATATTGTCTTAATATTTGTGAAGCATCAACTTTATCTATTGCCCCATCTTTATTAATATCAGAGACATCTTTTTTTATATCTTCATATTTTATATATCCATAATATTGGCGTAATATTTCTGTGCAATCACTTTTATTAATTTCTCCATCACCATTAATATCCCCATAAATTAATACTGTTAATACTTCTGTAGTGCCTGATGTAATATGTACTTTATCACCAGTTCCAATATTACCTGTTTCCTTTGTATTACCATTAGAATCTGTTATGGTAATTACTCCACCAGTGTTAGTTAGATTACTTTTCAATGTTGCGATACTAGTATTTGGTTTAATACCATAAATAGTTCCAGCTCCATATTTATAATTAGCCTCTGTTACAATTTCTGAAACTTGTTTTACTTTTGGTGTATCTTTTTCAGGTTTAGCCCCATTTTCTTCTATACTAGGACTACTAGGTGTTTGTGGATTAGCATTTGGCACATTTGGTACACTTTCTACTGGAGTATTAATTTTGGTAAAATAAGCTGCTGGTACATAGGCATATGATATTTTAGGATCATAGGTGATTTTTGGATTACTACTAGCATCTCCAATATATTCTAAATTGCTATCTAGAGTTGGATCACTTTGAATCTTATACCAAATATTATTCCCATTTACACTAGGACCTGTTGTTTCTTCTAAGACCACAACAACAGAATCTTTTACTTTATATTGATAATACTTACTAGATACATTGACTCCACCTGGCGTTTTCTTAGCATAAACCGTATTTTCATAGTTATCATTTAATGCTGCTAGTTGATAAGTATTATAATCTTGAAATCCATACATACTATCTAAATCATAATAGTAATGAGCTGCTTTTTCTCCCCAAAATGGATCAGATGCATAACGATAATTTAGACCCTGTGCTTTATTTCCTAGATTTGCTCCTTTATAACGAGGATCACCTGGATAGACATAACCATAAGATAACCAAGCATAACTATAATCACGAATACAATCCTCTACTGTATTAAAATAATTAGCAGATTGGTTAGGATCTCTATCTATTGCATTTAGTCCAAATAAATTATTTTTTTGTTTCGCAATATTGCTCGTTCCAAAACCAGATTCGTTAATACCTATTGCCATCATTAAACCAGCATTAATACCAAAACTTTCTTGGTATTTAATAAAATAATTTCCGGTTGATAAAATTTTAGAATCACTGCTCCATTTTCTAGCTTCTAAATATTGATTAATATTATCTGCATTATAAGTAGTTTTGGTTCGAAAAGATAAATATTGATAATAATTATAATAAGGATTATCTTTATTTATAGATTGATTATAATTATTATTTTTATAATCTTGTAAAAGGGTTTTCATACTTGTATAAAAATAATGTCCATCATAACTATAATAAGTTCCTTTATTTAACATACTAGGTTTTCTATCAATAACTAGAGAAGAAACTCCTTTAGTACCAAATACATTTCCTGGAAAATTATGAACTAGGGTATTATCTGTCACTGTATAAGATTGCGGGGTTTTTACCCAACTAAGAGGAACTATATCATATAGTTTTAAAGAGCCATCATATTTATTAATCCAACCTGTTAATCCAGCTACTTTTATTTTTACTCTTTTGGTATTGTAATCGACTTCTATCATAGCAGCTTCATCAGGTGTTCCTCCTCTAATATAGTGATTACTTGTATTATTCGTGGTTGCTGAATCATATACCCACATGTATCCTTGATGTCCGCTAGGATAATCAATATCATAATCAACTACTGCATATTTAGCATCGATGATGATTCCCTGTTCAATTAGAACTAAATTATCATTATCTGTATTATTCATTACATTTTTAGCATCTTGATAGTTTTGATAACACTCTATTTTTGCTAAAGAACCATCTTCTTTTGCTTCAGCTAGTTCAATATTAGGACATTCTGTACGACTAGTAATTTCCCATGCAGATAAAGCTTTTACGTTAAAAATTGGTATCATTAAGAAAAGAAAACAAGTAACATACATTAATCTTTTTTTCATAAATCCACTCCTTCCTAACGTTATTCAACTATATTATATCAATAAGCTTTTGAAAAGTATACAATTCGACTTTTTATTTTCAAATTATTTACATTTTTCATACTAATTAATGTCAACAAATGAAATTATCCTGATTCCAAATTGTATAATTTTATAAACTTGGTTATAATAAAAATTAGAGATGATAGTAATGAGTAAAAGAAAAAAGAAAAAAACAACGTTAAAAATTAATAATGTCTTGATACTACTCGTTTTAATTAGCAGTTGTTTTTTAATTTATCATATTTTATTATTAGGTCCGATTGAACCAGTTATTCGTTATATAATAATTGGTGTCATTCTTCTTGTTAATTTCATATTTTTTATTATTAAAAAGAAAAAAACAAAAAAAATTGCGAAAGTGATGATGATTTTATTTATTTGTGTTAACGTTCTATTGTGTTATTCTATTCGTAAAGTATATGGAATTATTGATTCTATTAATAAAAACAAAATTGTTTATTCTTCTAGCCTAATTACACTAAATAGTAACAATATTTCTTCTATTGATGATGTTAGTGGATATAAAATTGGTTTAATAGATGATACTTTATCTGTTGATAATTATATTATTGCGAAAGAAATAATTGATGAACAAAAATTAGAAAATGATAATAAATTTGTTTCTTATAATGATTTACTAGTAATGTTAAAAGATTTATATGAAAAAAAGATTGATTTGATGTTTGTATCTAGCAATTTTGATGTAATGTTTCAAAATACAGAAGGATTTGAAAATATTAACAATGATGTAAAAGTTATTTTAGAAAAAAATAAAACGATAAAGAAACAGACTACTTCCTTTTCTATCTTAGGAAATAATACTTCTAAAATGAAACCATTTTCAGTTTTATTAATGGGTGTTGATTCTGAAAAAGATGGTTTAAAAAAGAATGCTTATGCTAATGGTGATGGATTAATGTTAATCACTTTTAATCCTCAAACTTTAAATATCACATTAATGTCTATTCCTAGAGATACTTATGTTCCTATTAGTTGTAGAAATAATACCAAAAATAAACTAACTCATGCTGGTTGGTTTGGAACAGATTGTATGATGGAAACGATTGAAAACGTATTTGATATTGATATTAATTACTATGTGAAGGTTAATTTTAAAGGTGTTGTTGGTATTGTAGATGCTTTAGGTGGAGTTACAGTAGATGTTCCTAAAAAGTTATGTACTGACAATTCAAATCGTCAAGGTGAGGTATGTATCAATCAAGGTATTCAAACATTAAATGGTGAAGAAGCTCTAGTATTGGCTAGAAATCGTTATGATTTAAAACTTGGAGATATTGATCGTGGATATAATCAACAACTACTATTAAAGGCTTTATTAAATAAAATGACAGAAGTAAGAAGTGTGAATACCCTTTTAGAAATATTAGAAACAGTATCAAATAATCTAGATACTAACTTTACTACCGAAGAAATCTTATCTTTCTATAATATTTTTAAAGATATTTTAGCTAGTCGTGAATACCAAAGCAATAATGATTTCATCAATATAATGCAATTACGTTTAAGTGGTGTCAATCATTTACAGTATTTTTCTAATTTGAAAAGTAATTTGTGGGTTTATGAATTAAATAAAGATAGTGTTAAAAATGTAAGTTATGAAATGAAAGTTAACTTAAATAAAGAAAATCCAGAAATGGAAAAGGAATTTCATTTTAAACCATAATCAATAATTTGAAATATGTTTCTATCAAAAATAATGTTAGTAAATAGAATTACTAGCATTATTTTTAGTTCATAAAAAAGAGCCATATCAGAAACTATGACCAATGTAATTTTTAAATCAAACATTGATATAATTTAACTAAATGACTCATATTAATTATGTTAAAAATGATAATTTCTTAAATGTGGATAATCAATGAAAGCATTAACGATATCACTTTATTCTCCTAAATAACTAATTTTAGCATATCCATTTCCCTGATTTCCAGTGATAGTGCTTTGCCTATCATGAGAAGGCATTCCTATATAATTTTGTTTCGCATTTGTCCATTGGTATCCTTCTCCATCTATCATTAATGTATTTGTAAAGGACAATCCCGAATAATGAATACTTTGGTTAGAATGCTGAATATTAGTTTCGGTAGATGTTTCTAAAATAGCATCACACCCATCATGTCCAGAAATAAAGGATGAGCCTCCTGCTGCACTAGAAGACGTGAGATCAGCTGTTCCCCTTGTTCCACCACCACCATAGTATCCGGAACCTCCTCCTGCTCCTTCAGAATAATTACAAGATGTATTAAGGGAAGCTACTCCACCTTTACCAAATTTACCGTTAATATCTCCTCCTGAATTTTGGGTGGCACCATATCCAGCGTAATTATTTGAAACAGCAGTATCTTTTGCTCCAGAGTAACCCTCTAATCCACCTCCTGCTCCACCTTTAGCAGAATGCGTACCAAGATCATAGCCACCACCGCCACCAGCTGCTACCATAATTCTAGATTTTAAACTATTAAAATCATCCCATTGACCATTTTTTAATCTAACATCAGTTGCACCACCACCACTAATACTTGTTCCAATTCCACCTCTATAATCATAACACCTTAAATTACCGGAGGCTCCTCCATTAAATGTGTATTCCGATGTTTTAGTAGAATTATCTTTATTAAATCCTTGTTCTCCCACATAAATATATAAAGTTTGATTCTTCTTTAAATTAATAATTCCTTTTGTATAAGATCCTAATCCTCCCGTATAAGAATCTATACTTCCTCCTTGAGCACCATATAATTCTACTTTATAATTTCCACTGTATAAAGCAGTAAATTCTTGTTCAGTACCAGTATATTCAAATTCCCAAACTAAATAATGATAATTTTCTTTTTCTATATAAGTACCCTTTTCTATGATTCCCATATGGCTTGTTCCATTTCCCCCTAATATTCCATTTCCGCCATGAGCTATAATAGTACCAGAATCATTCATATCTTGTCGATAAAAAATATTAATGGAACCGCCTCCAGATGATCCTCCTAAATTATTTCCTGTTCCACCCGCAGCTCCTTTGGCTGTAACATATCCATTATTAATTAATTTATTAGAATAAATAATTAATAATCCTCCGGTTCCATTGAAACCTCCTGTTGCATTTCCCCCTACTGAAGATCCACCAGGATTTCCAGCGCCGCCACCACCGCCGCCGCCTGAACCTCCTGCATTTCCTCCTGCTCCTCCATTTGGATTTCCAGCCTGTCCATTTCCTTTATCTCCAGATCCAGAACCTGTTCCTCCAGAATAACTTGTTCCATCTCCTCCTGCACTAGAAGTTCCAGAATATACACTCCCAGATGCACCGCCACCAGTTTGTCTTCCTATTCCATCACTACCTGGATTTCCAACTACAGTACCAGAAACAGCTGTTCCTCCGGTTGCTCCAACAGCAGGTACAGTTTCATAACTTCCATTAGAATTTTTCCATAAATATACATTTTGTCCTGCAGCTTTTGCTCCATGAGAATTATCTATCGTTCCATTATTAGTTAAAGTTCCTTCTACATATAATAAGAATCCTTTTGGTCCTCCATATTCTGTATAATATGGTTTTACTGTTACTTCTTCATCTATAGTTAGATTTCCATTTACTTTTACAATGACCATATTCTTGGCATTTTCCGTTGCTGTTGCTACATCTTGTGCATCTCCAAATGTAGTTTCGTCTTCACTTGTCCAATGTTGATTACCATCAAATACATACATATGCACTGGATATGTTTCTTCTTTCACCTCAAATTGATAATAACCATCTTCAAATTCATTATCACTTAAAATAGATAAAATACTATCTCCTTCCATTACTCCTTCTTTATTCGTTACTACTTTACCATTTGAATATACATTTACTGTTAGAGTAAATGTTTTCCCATTATATGGATAAGTTACATTTCCTGTTTCTTCTTCTTTTCCACTAAAATCTGTTTTTTCATCTATCCACATTCTTAGTCTAAAATTCTTTTCATAATTACTTTGATTTGCTGGTACTTTTCCTGTATAAATTACTTTTTCTGTATATCCTTTAGCTGTTTCTTGACTGGTATCTTCTAATTCATTATAGTTTTCTAATAAAATTTCTTTTTCCTCATCACCATTTAATTCTGTTAAATAAAGTTTTACTACTTGATCATCTAATGTAGAATCACTACTCTTTCTAGCTGTTACCTCATAGGGAATAGAAATAGTACTTGCTGTTTGACTAGTTATCTTAAAATCAAAATAGCTTCCTTGTCCTGTTTGCTTCTTTCCTTGTTCATCTGTCATCGGATAGGCATCACTAATTTGTATCCCTTTTCCTACTCCTGATATTTCCGTATACAAAAATGTAATAGTACCACTTGTTACTGTATTTTCGGTTGTTCCCTCTTTTGTATAATTAAAAAATGCTACACTTACTCCTAAAGTAATTACTGCTAAACTAACTAAAGCTACTAACATCCATAGAATTTCTTTCTTTTCATTTTTCTTTTTCTTTATATTTTTTAAATTAGCATTTTTCATATTAGACCTCCATACTACTAGTCTTCGCTATTTCTTTGTTTTTATTAATAATAGTTTACTTTGGGTAATTCTATCCTATTATACTGTAATTTTAGCATTCAAATAAATGCTTGTCAATTTGATTTATACAAATATTATTGAATGTGATAATAGGTATTAAATAGATTAAAAGATCTAAGAGAAGATCATGATTTAACTCAAAAAGAATTAACTCATCTTTTACAAACTATACAGCAACAATAATCTAAATACGAACTAGGAATTAGATTAATTTCTAGTAATAAATTAGAAATATTAGCTAATTTTTATAATATTTCCTTAGATTACTAAATAAGAAGAACCGACAATAAAACTCCATATAAAGATAAAATCAATTTCTGATAAAGACATCAAATTTTTTTATTTTTATTAAAATTTCTAGTGTCGAATTTTAGTATTTTCTTTCCATAATGAAATAAAAGTTATTTTCATAGAATGAAATGAGATGATAATAATGAGTAAAATAATGATTGGAATACCAAAAGCTTTACTTTACTATAAATATGGAAATTTATGGATTACTTTTTTTGAAGAATTAGGATGCGAAATTATAGTAAGTCCTAATACTAGTAAAAAAATTTTAGAGGATGGTATTAAATATAGTATGGATGAAGCTTGTATGGCTATGAAAATCTATATGGGACATATCTATTATTTAATTGATAAATGTGATTATATTTTAGTACCAAGATTGAAATGTGTAAAAAAGCATGAAAAATTATGTACCAATTTTTCTGCATTATATGATTTAGTTAGTAATGTTTTTGATACAAATTTAATCCATTATAATATTGATGTTGATCATAAAGAAGATGAATTTTATGCTTTTACTACTATGGGATTATCTCTTGGTTTTTCTTACCGTAAAATTGTTTCTGCTTATCGATTAGCAAAACAAAAAGAAAAATTATTAAAAGAACGCGAAATATCAAAGCAAAAAGTTCTTATTGCAAGTAGTACTAAAATTAAAATTCTACTAGCTGGACATCCTTATAATCTCCATGATGAATTTATTGGTAAACAAATAGAAAAGATTTTAGAAGAAAATAATATTGATATCATTTATTCAGATCGGTATGATGATAAATATTTGGAAGAAGAAGTAAAAGTAATTAGTAAGAAAAATTATTGGACCTTTAATAAAGAAATTATGGCAGCCATTAGTCATTACCAAGATGTGGTGGATGGGATTATTTTAATTACTTCTTTTCCTTGTGGACCTGATTCTTTAAGTAATGAAATGATTTTGCGAAATGTTAAAATTCCAATTACAAATCTCATCATTGATGAAGGAAATTCTGACACTGGTTTATTAACTAGAATTGAAAGTTTTATTGATATCCTTGAAGAAAGGAGAAAAAATCATGAATAAAGAAAAAGTCATTAGCTTTCCCCATCTAGGAGACTATCATATTCCCTTCAAATTTTTATTAACAAAGCTAACCAATTATAAAGTAATAGAAGCACCTCCTATTACCAAAAAAACGATTGAATTAGGTAGCAAATATTCACCAGATTTTGTCTGTGTTCCTTTTAAATACAACTTAGGTAATTTTATTGAAACTTTAGAAAATGGTGCTAACGTTTTAATGCAAGCAGGTGGTGGATGTCGCTATGGCTATTATCCTGAAGTTCAAGAAAAAATATTAAAAGATTTAGGATATCATTTTGAGTTACTAACTTTATCTGATAATGATTCTATCACCATAAAAAGCATCTATCATACCTTTAAAAAAATAGATAAAAGAATTCCATTATATAAAATGGTTTACTATTCTCTACTTACAATACTCATGATTCGTTATATGGATAATATCGATCATTATATTCGTCTAAATATTGGATTTGAGGTAGAAAAAAATAGTTTTATCCATCTAAAAAAAGAAATGTTAACTTCTTTTTCTACCTGTAAGGGCTATTTTTCTTTGACAAAACGCTATCTAAAATATAAAAAGAAATTTAGAAATTTAGCTATAAATAAACCAGATAATTGTTTAAAAGTAGGAATTATTGGAGAATTATACACCTCGATGGAACCTTTTTCTAGTTATTTTTTAGAGAAAGAATTAGCTAGTATGAATATTGAAATTAAAAGATTTACCAATGTTAGTTATTTACTCTATCAAAAAAGATTACAAAGGAGAAAGAATCTTCGCTATATCAATCAATACTGTAAATATACAATAGGTGCAGATGGTATAGATAATGTTTATCGTGCGAAATATTTAATTGATCAAGGATATGATGGAATTATTCATATTAAGCCATTTGGATGTACACCTGAAATTGGCGCAATTCCTATTATTCGGAAAGTATGTCAAGATGGAAAAATGCCTATTATTTATTTTTCTTTTGATTCACAAACTAGTGAAACAGGAATTAAAACACGATTAGAAGCTTTTTATGATATGTTAAAAATTAAGAAAGGATGATTGTATGAATGCATATTTAGGGGTAGATATTGGATCTATTTCTACGAAAGGTGTCATTATTGATGATGACAATCATATTTTAGCGAGTAGTTATATTTGGACAAAGGGTAATCCTATGGAAGCGGTAAAAGAGTTAATTCATCATTTAGAAAAAGAAATAGGAAAAAGGAAAATAAATATTATAGGTGTTGGTACAACCGGATCTGCTAGAAAATTAATTGGTACGATGTTAAATGCAAATATTATTAAAAATGAAATTACAGCTCATGCTATTGGAACGTTATCTTTATATCCAGATGTCAAAACTATTTTTGAAATCGGAGGACAAGATTCTAAAATTATTTTAATAGAAGATGGAATTGTAGTAGATTATGCTATGAATACTTTATGTGCAGCTGGAACAGGAGCTTTTTTATCTAGTCAAGCCAATCGTTTAGGTGTACAGGTAGAAGATTTTGGTAGAATTGCCCTAACTAGTAAGAAACCAACCAAAATCGCAGCCAGATGTACTGTATTTGCAGAAAGTGATTTAGTTCACAAATTACAGATGGGATATAAAAAGGAAGATATTATCGCAGGATTATGTCAAAGTGTCGTTTCTAATTATTTAAATAATGTGGGAAAAGGAAAAAAAATAAAAGCACCTATTATTTTTCAAGGTGGTGTTAGTAAAAATATTGGCGTGAAAAAAGCTTTTGAAGAAGAAGTAGGAAATGAGGTAATTGTTGATCCAAATGGACATTTAATGGGAGCTTTAGGAGTTGCGATTTTATCTAAAAAGAATCCGTTAAAAACAAGTTTTAAATTTTCTATTTGCGAAGATCAATTTGAAACAAGAGGTGTGGAATGTAATAAATGTCCAAATCATTGCGAAATTATTTGTATTAGTAAAAATAAAAAATTAATTGATGCATGGGGAAATCGTTGTAGTAATGGTGATATGATGAGTAAAACCAGTAACCATTAAATTGATGCTCCTTTAGGTATTTATTATATTGTTTTTATTAGAAAAAAAATATAATATATTGAAAGGAGAATTGATGTTTATGTATGGATATGGTTATCCCGTTTATGGCTACCCTGTATATGGTGGATATGGCGGAAATAGTGATAACAACAATTCTGGCTGGGTTTGGGCAATTATTATTGTAGTCTTTATTATTTTCTTCTTATTCTGGGGTAATGGCTATAACTCAGGACCAGGTTCTAATTGCGGAAATAATTGTCGTTAACAAGAATTAATTATCACAAACTTTTTCTCTAAACAAAAAAGTCCTACATGGACTTTTTTATATTTTTATTCGCATCATAGAATCTTTCTCAACAACTGAATTTACTTTTAGTTTTAAAATTTCTTCTGGATGACAAGCTTTTTCTATTTCATGCATGTTTTCGTTATAGATTTTATCAATTGTAAAGGAAATTACTTTTCCACTTGGCATAAAGATTTCTACATCTGTACCAGGTTCAAAATAGTTTCTTTCGGATATCGTTACAATTTGGTTCGTAGCATCATAATCGATAACATAGGCTAAAAAATCTTGATTGGATAATTCTTGTCTACCTGTATAGTATTGATCCGTATCATCTGCCATATGAGTAAAATAATGTGTACTGGTTTCACGGTTAGCAACTCTAGATAGGATTTTTTCCTGTTGTTCTAACAGTTCTTCCGTTAAAGTACCATCATAACAAGCATCGATAATTTTACGATAACTAGACATTACAGTCGCTAAATAATAATGGCTTCTCATACGTCCTTCTACTTTTAAACTGGCAACACCTATTTCAATCATATCTTGAATATAACGAGCTAAATTTAAATCTTTGGTAGCCATTGTAAATTTCTTATCTTGATTTTCTATATCGAAAGCAAAGCGACATACTTGACTACAACCTCCACGGTTAGAATCTCGATTGGTTACATAATTGGATAAGGTACATCTTCCACTATAAAAGGTACACATTGCGCCATGGATAAAGACTTCAATATCTAATCCTGTTGCATCAATGATTTCTTTGATTTCTTCTTTGGAAAGTTCACGAGCAGGAACAACTCGATCAACACCTTCCTTTTGAAAGAATTTGACCGTTTCGATATTTGTAGTAGAATTTTGCGTACTAACATGAACTTCTACTTTTGGAAAGTTCTTTTTAATATAAGAAATGATAAAAGGATCAGATACAATAAAGGCATCAATTCCAGCATCCACTGCTTGTTTTAAATAATCATAAATACCATCAATATCTTCATTGTGGAAAACAATATTGACAGTCTGATAAACTTTTTTTCCTAAATGATGAGCAAAATCACAGGCTTCTTTCATTTCTTCGATACTAAAATTAGTGGCATTCGCTCTTAAACTATAGTTCTGTCCGCCGATATAAACAGCATCAGCCCCATACAATAAGGCTATTTTTAATCTTCCTAAATCTCCTGCTGGAGATAATAATTCTATTTTCTTTCTCATTTTACCAGCTCTTTATTTTCTTCTTCTAAAGTAGGAAGAATTTTTTCTTCATAGAAATGAAGAAATTCATCAAAGGTATACTCTTTCTTTATAAAGTTCTCTTTTAAAAGATAACTATCTAGGTTAATTTCTTCTACAATTTCTAAGTCTTCGCCTCTCGTGTAAACTTTTTCACCATATTCGTCTATATATTCAATAATACAAGTTCCTGTTTTCATATCATAATACTGTATAAAATATGATTGAGCATAACGACTATTGCTAACTCCACATAATCGATAAAATTTTTCATCTTCTTGTTGAAAAGAACAGATTTTTGCAAGACTCACCAAGTTTTCATAAGAAATAGTCCCATCTATTTCCTCACTATCTTTATGATAAGTAATGGAAGATAAACCGTAATTTACCTTATAACTATCACCACACCCAGTTAGTAATACTGCACCTAAACATAAACTTGCTCCAACGACTTTTAAATTTTTAATATTATTATTTTTCATTCTTATCACCCTTTACTTTATAGATTGTTTTTTGATAAAAGAAATTTGTATGATTGCCAATGATTGCATTCATCTTTTGAATAATTTCTTCTTGTTCTTGACTATCTATTTTATCAATATTTTTGAAAAGATACAAGTAAGTATCTATAACTTGCTTTCCAATCTTTCGATCCACTTCCTGCATATCTAATACTAAGTAATCGATTTGATTTGGAATCAGTGAAAAAAGAGGTTTAGTACCGTTGATTAATTTACCAGATAAGATTGATGCCCCATCTTCTGTTTCTTTTAAGCGATAAGTATTATCCTGTTCTTTTAGTAAATAAGTACGAGCCTCTTTTTCTTTTCCAATGGATTTCATATAATTGGTAAGTAATTTTCTCCTAGAATGAGACATAATCGGATAACCAAAGACTTCTACCATACATTTAATTTTACTCTTTTTTTTGATTTCTAACATTTCTTCTAACGTAATTTCATTAGCTAAGAAAGCAGTTTTTACTCCTTTTTCATAATAATAATTACAAGTATTATAATTGGTTACCATATGAGTTTGATGCCATACTAAATCAATTGATATCCTATTTTCCTGAACCATATTTAAAATACCTAAATCATAAAATAAAACTCCCTGAATAGATAATTTCGATAATTCTATTAATTGATTCTTAACATCTTCTAATTCGGAATTAAATATATTTTTATTCACACTAATAAAAAGAGAATATTTTTGACTTAATTCTTGAATTTTTTCTAAACTAGCAGTTGGATAATTAATAGCATAATGTTCTAATCCTATAATAAAGGTATCTATTCCTTTTTCTTTATAGAAATCTAACTCATCAATATCATTGGGAATGATAACATATTTCATAGCAAAACCTCACATCTAAAAACACCCTTATTATAACATAAGAGTGTTTATTTTAATAGTAATTTTATGGATTATTTTTCCTCTCTTTTGGCAACTGCAATTCCATCACCAATATTTAAAAATTCTACTTGATAGTTTTGATTATTGATTAAAAAAGTACGATAATCTCTAATTTTACGGACTAAAGCTCTTAGATTTTTACTTTCAATTTCATTATCTAATTTATCAACTAATCCATGAAAATTCATATTATCCGTAATGATATAACCATCTTCTTTTAAATTGTTTTCGTATTTTTCAAAAAATTTAATATTCTGTCCTTTAGCAGCATCAATAAAAATCATATCAAACATTCCCTCAATATTAGCATCTAGGGCATCATGAAATACTAAAGTAATACGATCTTCTAGTTGAAACTGTTTAATATTTTTAACTGCTTCTAAATAACGTTCTCTATCTCTTTCAATGGTAGTAACTTTTAAATTAGGATTAGCAAGTGCCATCATAATTGCTGAATAACCAATTGCACTACCAATTTCCAAAACACTATTAATTTGATTTTTTACCACAAAGGTAGTTAAATAATCAATGCCTTCATCTTGCATAATAGGAACTTTGTTATCTAAGGCATATTTTTTCATTTCTCTAATATCGGCATATACTGTTTGATTCATAATACTCTTCTCCTTTTTATCGGTACCATTTACCACTTGCAATTAAGTCCTTTTGTTTGTTTTGATGTTCCGAATAAGTAGCAAAGAAATAAGTTACTCCTTGATTATCAGAAAGAAAATAAAAATAATTAGTATCTGATGGATAGATCGATGCCTCAATTGCATTCTTACTAGGAAGAGAAATTGGTCCTACTGGTAATCCACTAATTTTATAAGTATTATAATCATTTACTGGCGCAATTACTTCATTAGTAGCAATTCCTAATTCATTAAAATCTAGCCCTACTCCATAATAAGCAGTTGCACAACTTTCTAGTGCCATATTACGATTTATACGATTATAAAATACAGAAGAAATATTTTTAAAATCATTTGTTTTTCCTTCTTTTTCTATAACAGAAGCTAATGTTAAAATCTGATGAATACTAAGATTATTTTTGTCTAAATCAGTACGATAACTAGATAATACTTCATCCATTTTATTTAACATTTTCTCTATAATTTCTTTGGTAGAAACTTCTTTACTAGTAAAATAATAAGTATCAGGAAATAAATAACCCTCTAAAGAATAATATAATTTACTATTCTTAATATCTTCTGTAATAAACCAATACTTTTCGATTAATTCATCTAAATAGTTTTGATCTTTTAAGAGTAATAACACATTATCATAGGAATTAACTGTATTTTTAGAAACAATAGTTGCAAATTCTCGAATATTAATTCCCTCTTTAAAGGTAATCGAAATTTCATTTGGATTCTTTTTCGAACCTTCTTGTAGTAAGGATACAATTTCTTTTACGTCAAAATTATTAGGAATATCATAATAACCAGCTTTCATATTATGAGCTTTCATTAATTTTACATATATTAAAAAAATTTTTTCATCGCGAATTAAATGATTTTCCTTTAAAATAGTAGCTATTTGTTTAACCGAGGTGTTAGTAGGAATTTCTATTTCCACTATTTTTTCTGAGGTACTAACAGGCGTTAACTGATATTTATAAAAAAGACAACATCCTACTATAACAATCGTAGTAATAATTAAAATACTTAGTGCAATATTTCGAAACTTCTTCATCATCAATTACCAACAAATAACGAGCTTATTGCTCGCTATTTGTACCTTCACTATTATTTTCATTTGCGTTATCGTTGTTATTAGCATTAGCCATTTTATTACGTACTTCCTCTTGAATTGTTTCCAGAATGGTTTCTACCACTTTCCATTCTTTTTCCGTTTCAATTGGTTCAAATCCTTTATTTAAATCTTCTGGGTGATATACTGCAGCATAAGCTTTAATGCTTCCATCTGCTTCATATGTATTATCCGTATAAGCAATATAACTTTTATTTGTTTCTTCACTATCAAAGGTAAATAAGACGTTACATGTAATTTCCTGTCCATCTTCTGTAACCATCTTAAATGTATTTTCTTTCATATTATTTTTCCTTTCTATCTAAATAACTCTGTAATATAATTGTTGCTGCTAAACTATCAATTACTTTTTTTCTTTTTTTTCTACTTGTATCATTAGAAATTAATAAATTTTCCGCTTGTTTTGTAGTTAATCTTTCATCTTGCATATAAACTGGTAAAGAAAATGCTTCCTGCAGCTTTTTTTGAAAATCTAAAGCAATTTCTCCTCGCTCTCCAATCGAATTATTCATATTTTTAGGAAATCCTAATACCAGTGCCTCTATATGATTTTTCTCTATTTCTTCTTTTAATAATGGAATTAATGAATCATAGTTTTCTTCATGTCTTAAAATTTTATAGCTACTAGCAATCATTCCTAAAGGATCTGACATAGCAAGTCCTAAAGTTTTGCTACCTAAATCCAGTCCTAAATATTTCAATTTTAATCTCCCAACCCTTTTTTTAATAAAAATTCTAATATCTTGCTACGATCAATACTAACAATTTTTTTACGGGCATCTTGATAAGAGGAAATATAGCCTGGATCTCCACTCATTAAATATCCAACCATCTGATTGATTGGATCATATCCTTTTTCTTTTAGAGATAGCGATACCTCTTGTAAGATTGCTTCTACTAAAGCAGTATCAAATTCTTCTATTGAATATAATGTTGTTTTTGAGTCCAATATATCACCTCATTGTAATTATTTTAACATGAATTTTTCTTTTTTTCAACCAATCCTATTAGTTTATAGAAAAATTAGAACATCCACTAGGTACACTATCACTTTCGTGAATAATATCACCATTTTTATCTTTACATGTTAGATATTTTTCACTTGAAAAATTTCTTTGATTTCCAGATTTTCTAATGATAATACTACCATCACAATGAACATCAGATTCAATCACTATTTTTTGCTTTACTAAAGTTTCATAATTTAATACAAAGCAATTATGATTATCATTTATCAACTCACCCTTATGTTCATCAATAAGTACTTTTACTTGTTCTTCTACTACATCCATATATACTTTGTACATTCTATTTCTGTTATTATTAGAAATATTAGATACAGAGGGAATTGCGATTGCTAGTACTACTCCCAAAATAATGATTACTACTAACACCTCTACTAAAGTAAAAGCTTCTTCTTTTAATTTATTCATAATATTCGCCTCTTATTCTAATAATATTTTAATATAAATTAAAATAGGTGTCAAAGAAAATGAGTAAAAGATTGCATTTCTCTTACTCATTTTTCTATTTCATGACAAACGCCATATAAATCATAAAACATGTAAATATGATCGTAATAATCATACCATTTATTTTTTCACTTTTACTACTTTTATATTCTATTCCTAGTGCCATTGTGATTAAAGCACCACCAATTAATCCACCAATATGAGCAAAATTATCAATTCCACTAACAACTGCACCATATAATAAATTAATAATAATTAATGGAATAATCTGACTTTTTAAGGTGTTTCCTAAATAAATACGATAATGATAACCAAAATATAATAAGCTTCCCATTAAACCAAAAATCGCACCACTAGCGCCAATACTAGGATAATCACCAAAAGTAATTGACATTAAGCTTCCCATTATCATCGAAAATAGATAAATAATAATATATTTTCCTTTTCCCATAAAACTTTCCAATTGACTACCAATGATATACAATGCATAACAGTTAAATAGTAAATGGAAAATATCTGCATGTAAAAAGGCACCCGTGATAAGTCTATAGTATTCATGATATTCTCTAACATAAGGTCCATATAGACAAAAACGATTTACAATATCTGCATAGATACCAAAAATGACAGGTAATAAATATAATAATACATTCAGAATAATGATAGCATAAGTAATGATTGGTGTTTTCTTCTTAAATACAGATTCTGCTTTTTCTGCTTCTAATTTGTTTTTTTCATTAATATCATTCGTAATTTTAATAAAAAGCTGCAATCCTTCTTCAGAAAAATTTAGTTTGTTTATCATATCTGGAAAATAGTTTTTTAAAAATGGATATTTTTGTAAATCTGTTTCATCATATAAGTATAAACAATTCATTTTTTTGACTTTATCTAAATGAGCATTTTCTCCTAGATCTGTATAAATTGTCAAAACATCCATATGGAGTGAAAAAGTTTTTCTTTTTATTTTAGAAACAATTCTCTTTGTTTTAAATAAATCAAAATTTAGTTGTTCATCATTATGAATATAGTTTGATACAATACGTACTATTTCATAATCACTATCTAAATTTTCTAACCAAATTTCATCTTCTGCTCCTTGTAAAATAATAGGGCTGTAATTTCTTTCTGTTATAAAATAATGAAGTAATTTCATAACGATTAAATCTTTTCTATTAATAGACTCATTCATTATTTTACCTCTCCTTCTTCTTATCATTATATACTAATTTATTATTCTTGTATATTTATTTTTTCTAAATAATCTTGGAATTCTTTAGGAAGTCCTACTTCTTTTTCTATTCTTTCTAAAGTAATTGGATGGATAAAAGTAATCTTTTTAGAATGAAGAAATTGGCCAAATTCTGTTGTTTCTTTTCTTTTTCCATAAACAGGATCGTTATAAATAGGATATCCAATGTATGCCATATGAACACGTATTTGATGAGTACGACCAGTTTCTAATTTACATTCAATTAAAGTTTGATTAACATTTGGAAATCTTTTTAATACTTTAAAGTGGGTAATAGCATTTTTACTATTGATATCTGTTACTTTCATTTTCTCTCGATTATTAGGATCTCTTCCAATTGGTGCATCGATAGTTCCTGTTTCATGTGGAATGATACCATCCACTAATGCATAATAAATTCTTTCAATCTTTTTTTCTTTAATCATATCACTCAATAATTCATGTGTTTTATCATCTTTCGCAACTACTAATAAACCACTAGTATCTTTATCTATTCGATGAACAATACCCGGTCTTACTGTATCTAAATTACTTAAAGAAAAACGATAAAGTAAAGCATTAACCAAAGTACCATGATAATTACCTGGAGCAGGGTGAACTACCATTCCTGATTTTTTGTTAATGATGAGTAGATAATCATCTTCATAAACTACATCAATAGGGATATTTTCTTTATCAACTGAGACCTCAAAATCTAAATCATCATCAATTAAAATAGAATCCTTTTCTTTTACTAAATAGCTACTATTAATATTTTTACCATTTACTAAAATTTTATTTTGCTTAATTAATTTTTGAATTTTACTACGACTAATCTTTAAATTAGAAGCTAAATATTGATCAATCCTTATATTATCTTCACATGCTTCTAACTCCATTTTTATCCCTCCTTATACTATCTATGAATAATAGAATAACCCCGCTTACAATACTAATATCAGCAAAATTGAAAATTGGAAAATAGTAATTTCCAAAAATAAATCCAAGATAGTCAATGACCCCATTATATAATAATCTATCAATTAGATTTCCTAAAATACCTCCCATAATCAAACTTAAGTAGATTATTTCAATTAGATGAAAATTCTTTTTTTTATCAATATAATATCCTAAAAAAACAATACTAATCATCCCAACTATCAATAATAATAATGGATGATTTTTGAAGATACTAAAAGCACCTCCTTGATTTTTTATATAATCTAAATAAAAAAAATTAGGAATAATGAATACTGTTTCTTTATAATGAAGGACGGAGGTAACTAAAAATTTTAAAATTTGGTCTAATATTAATATACTTGTACTTATAGCAAGAATTTTCTTTTTCAATCTAGACACCATCCATTCGTACATATTATAACATAAAAGTTTTTATATGAAAACTAAAAAAGATGCATATTTATGCATCATTGACAAGTATAACCTTGTGCTATTAAAGTTTCTTTAATTGTATTTATATCTTGTTGATAAGTGGCATTTGCTTGAATATTGGTTGTACCTTCTACAATTGGAGTAAACGTTTTTAAGTCAAACTCATGACTAATTTCAATATTGGCATCACCATAACTACATGCCATCGTATAACCTTTATGTGTTAGATATTTTAAACTGTTTTCATCGCATTGTTGTTTTAAAATTGTATAATTATCATCTACAACTGCAAAAGTATAGTGAGCAATTATTTTACTATTTAATATTTGATTTTTATTATTATAAGAGAATGTTTGAGTCTCTACTAATGTGTAATTACCAATAGTTTGACTACTAGAGGTACAAGTAAGTTCTGTAGTCTTTTCCTCTTCTGGAGTTGAAGTTGGTTTCTTACTTTCTTGCTCTTGTTTTTGTCTATCTTCTTCTTGTTTTGCTTCTTGCTCTATTTCTGATAAACCTGTATCAGACTTTAGTTTTTGAACAAATTCACGTATATTAGGCATTCCCATTACAAAAGCAAATAAAAATATAAACAAAAGAATTAACAAAATAGTAGAAATTTTATTGTTTTTTGGTGGTTTGTTATCATTAGAGGCATTAGATACTGATGCGGTTTCTATGTTGGAATTTTCTATATTAGTTGTAGCATTAGATGATTCAATTTTTACATCATTAATTGGTGGAACAGATGTAGGCATTCCCACGTTCGTGATATTGTTTATGGTAGGATTTGGTATATTACCATTCGATACAGAAGAAACTGGTGCGGTTTCATTAGGTGTAGGTACCGGATTTGCAAAATTTTGTGGTGTTGTATTTATTGGATTAGGTATTGGATTTGCAAAATTTTGTGGTGTTGTATTTATTGGGTTAGATTGAATTGGTGGTACTCCTTGATTTCCAATATTATTATTATTTACATTTGAATTATTGTTTGGTATTTGATTTTCATTCATTTTTTTCATCCCCTTATTATTATAGATTAATTATAACAGAAAAAAAGTACTATTGAAAGTACTTTTAATTAGATTTTCTTGCATCAAATTTTTTTCTTTGCTCTGTATCCAAAATTCTTTTACGTAGACGAATACTTAATGGTGTAACTTCTACTAATTCATCACTATTAATATAATCTAGAGCTCCTTCTAGTGTAATTGGTCTAGGTCTTTTTAGGACAACTGTTTTATCAGCACTAGCAGCACGAGTATTTGTTAATTGTTTTCCTTTTACAACATTAACTGCTAAATCATTATCACGGTTACATTCACCAACAATCATTCCTTCATAAACTTCAACACCAGGTTCGATAAACATGATTCCACGGTCCTCTAATTGTCCTAATGCATAAGCAGAGGATTTTCCCATTTCTGTTGAAACTAAAACACCTAATTTTCTTTCTCCAATATTTACACTTTCTAAAGGACGGTATTCTTTAAAAGAGTGATTGATAATACCATAACCTTTGGTCATTGTCATAAAATCAGTAGTAAAACCAATTAATCCACGAGAAGGAATAACATAATTTAATCTAACTTGATTTTCAAAATTAGTCATGTTTTCCATCATACCACCACGTGTACCAAGCTGTTCAATAACAGATCCTACAGACTCTTCTGGTACTTCAATTTGTAAATCTTCAAATGGTTCCATTTTTATTCCATTTTCTTCTTTAATAATTACTTGTGGTTTAGAAACTTGTAATTCATAACCTTCACGACGCATATTTTCTATTAAAATAGACAAGTGTAACTCACCACGACCAGATACTAAAAAACTTTCTCCATCAATTTGGCTTACTCTTAAACTAACATCTCTTTGTAATTCACGATTTAATCTATCTTCAATTTGACGTGCTGTTAAGAATTTTCCTTCTTTTCCAACAAATGGAGAGTTATTTGTAGCAAAAGTCATCTGTAATGTTGGCTCATCAATATGTAAAATAGGTAATGGCAAATGCTCTCCTTGATCACAAATCGTTTCTCCAACCGAAATATCAGCAAGCCCAGCTACAGCAATAATATCTCCAGCTTCTGCTTCTTCAATTTCTAGCCTTTTCATACCAAGAAATCCAAATAATTTTTGAATTCTAAAATTCTTAACACTACCATCCAAACGAATGCAAGATACCATTTGTCCAACTTTTATTTTTCCATTATGAACTCTACCAATTCCAATTCTTCCTACAAATTCATTGTAATCTAGCAATGCTGGTTGAAATTGTAATTTCTCATTACTATTTCCTGATGGAGCTGGTATTTCTTCTATAATTAAATCTAATAATTCATTAAATCCAGGCGTTTGTGTACTAATATCAGGATCTAAGCTACAAGTACCATTAATAGCAGAGGCATAGACTACTTTAAAATCTAATTGGTCATCATCTGCACCAAGTTCAATAAATAAATCTAGTACTTCATCAACTACTTGGTTTACTCTAGCACTTGGCTTATCAACTTTATTAATAACAACTAAAGGCTTTACTCCAGCTTCCAATGCTTTTTTTAATACGAATCTAGTTTGTGGCATTGTTCCTTCATAAGCATCAACTACTAAAAGTACTCCATCCACCATATTCATAATACGTTCTACTTCCCCACCAAAATCGGCATGTCCTGGGGTATCCATTATATTAATACGATAATCCTTATAATTAATAGCTGTTGTTTTTGCTAAAATAGTTATTCCTCTTTCTTTTTCAAGTTGATTAGAATCCATAGATATTTGAGAAACATCTTCATTTTCTCTAAAAGTTCCGCTTGATTTTAATATTTGATCTACTAAAGTAGTCTTTCCATGGTCTACGTGTGCGATAATAGCAATATTTCTTTTTTTCATAGTTAGTCACTTCCTATACAATTACCTGAAAATTATAACACAGATTTATAAAAAAGGAAACTATTTTTTTATTTTTCAGTAATAAAATGTATATCTCCTCAAATTTTTTTCTAAATGCAACCCACTTATTATAAAAGATTGCGTTTAACTCAAAAAATATAAATAGTTGCAT
>CANRKU010000003.1 GCA_947631295.1 uncultured Bacilli bacterium | reverse complement strand
GAATGGTAGACGCGATGGTCTCAAACACCATTGGTAGAGATACTGTGTGGGTTCAAGTCCCATCTCTTGCACCAGTGTCGAATCTGTTCGAACTATTCGAACTTAATATAAATATCAACTCAATTTGGGTTGATTTTTTCATTATATGGAAAATCATCCTACCAAGAAAGGATGGTGTCTATGATAAACATTATTAAGCAAGAAATAACTTTTGATGAATCTTTAAAACAAAGATTAGAGTTTATTTGTGAGTTTTCACATACTACTCCTACTTTTATAAATGGCTATATTCATAAAGTAGATAAAACTAATCTTTCATATGTAGAGCCACACAAGATAATCATTAAAGGTATAACATTTCTTGCTTTTAATTATTCTAATGAGATTTATATTAAAAATTTTTCTCAAAAGATTAAATTATCGGAATTAGAAGATTATTTAAAAAGCATTTAATTTGACAAGAATTGACATTTCTTTAAAAAGTGATAGAATATTCATCAAGAGATTTCGTGTCTATTTAAGGGGTGTAAATAGATGAAGAAAAGTATATTTTATAATAATTTAAACTTTAAGAGGTGTCAGTAGTATTAAGCACTTAATACTTTTGACACCTTTTTTGTTAGAAAAGGGAGAGTGATATATAGATGGAAGAAAAGAAATTATGTGGACTTTATATGAGAGTATCAACTGAAGATCAGGCTCGTGAAGGCTTTAGTTTACCAGAACAAAAAGAAAGATTAGAGATATTTTGTAAGTTTAAAGGCTATGAGATTGTAGATTATTATACTGATGCTGGAATAAGTGCTAAAACAGGCAATTTAAGACCTGAATTTGAAAGATTAAAGGAAGATATTAAGAACAAAAAAATAAATACAATAGTAGCCTTAAAATTAGATAGAATAACAAGAAGTATATTTGATTGGGAAAAGTTAATGACTTTTCTTGATGAAAATGGTGCTTACCTAGATTGTGCTAATGATGAAATCAATACTACTAATGCGAATGGTAAAATGGTATCAAGACTTTTAATGAGTGTTTCTCAAAATGAAATAGAAAGAACAAGTGAAAGAACGAAAATAGGTTTAGCAGGAGCTATTAAGCAAGGACATATACCAAATCAAGCACCTTTAGGGTATAAACACAAAGATAAAAGATTAGTTATTGATTATTCTACTAAAGATGTTGTAGAAAGAATATTTGATTTATATTATAATGGCTATTCTTATCAAAAAATTAGTAATCTTTTAAATAGCGAAAAAGTATTAGGTAAAACAAATTGGAGAGATTCTACTATTCTAGCAATACTTGAAAATGAAATTTATAAAGGAGATTTTGTACATGGAAAAAGGACAAAACATCCTACTTATTACTCTAATGTAGTTGAACCTATTATTGATAAAGATAAATGGGAAGAATGCCAAGTACAAAAGAAAAGAAATTCAAGAAGTTATCAAAGGACTTTAACTTATTTATTCTTACAAAAATTATGTTGTCCTAAATGTAATCGTATTTTAGGAGGTAAAGCAACTACGAAGAAAAATGGAAATGCTTATTATTACTATTATTGTAATGATTGCAAAATAACTATTAAGGAAAAAACTATTGAAGAATACTTTAATAACTTTATTGATGAATTAGTTGAATATGATAGTGTTGTTAATCAATTCTTTCTACCAATGATTAAACAAAAATTTGATGAGCCAAAAGAAGAACTAGAAAAAGAGATTAAAAAACAAAATGATAGATTAGAAAGAATTAGAAAAGCATATATTTCGGGTGCATTTGATTTAAAGGAATATAATGCTGAAAAGAAAATAGTTGAAGATGCTATCAACAAGTTAAAAGATGAATTAAATGATACTGAAACTAGCGAGGAACTAAACTTTACTCCACAGGACATTCTTCTAAAAAGAGATATTGATTATATCAATAAAGTTAAGTTAGAAAAAGAATACAAAGAAAAAACTAAAACTTGGAAAGATTACACAAGAGAAGAAAAAGCAAACCTAATTATGAATTATGTTGATGATATAAAACTAGGTATGATGAATGATTATATCTATGTAGATAATGTCAATTTTAGAGAGTCAATTTGTAAACCTTGTAATGAATTATTTGATGCTGGTTATATTGATGTTAAAAGTCCTGCATTATTTGGTAATATAGTGGGTCATTTAAGATTTAGTAATTATCTTCCTGAAGAAGAAGTTGGAAAACACATAATGAGATTAAGACAATACTATAATGTTGGCTTTGAAGAAGCAACTTATTATGTAGAAGATAGAATATTTTATTTCAACTTTATACACGATAATCGTGCTATTGTTAGAGTATTTCCTTTAGAAGATTATTGTAAGATAGATCCTGATATAAAAATGAAAGAATATAGATATGGAATTATTTATATTCGTGGTAAAGATGAATTTCAAATGGAAGATGTTAATTCAGCATTTGATTATATACCTGATGAGAGCAATGATAGTGTTATCTATATGAAAGAACCTGTTCCTACCCAAATAGGTGTTAAACCTGTTAAAAAGGAATTGCTCTATGAAGAAGAATAAAATGTGTGGCACGTTATGAAATTATGAAGTAATTTTGTAAGTGGCGATAACATTTTATAAGACTTATGTAATTTTGTTTTATTACGAAGTTTTAAAACAATATGGAATAAGTCTTAAAAGGGTTCTAGGGAATCCCTAGCCCACAAGGTAATTTTGATGCTTGCGTCAAAATACCTAGGGGGTTAAATATTTTGTCATAAACAAAATAGGCTTAAAGAAAGGATGTGATTTATAGATGTCTGAACTTGCTTATTCACTACATTTAGGTAGTGATAAAAATAGAAAAAACGTATCACGAGCAAGAGCAAAAACTAATGCTAGTGGAACAACTTCTTTGTCAAATAATGCAATTCAAAATGCTCGGCAACTATCTCGTGTTGATAAACATAATTATCGTAAATATGATGATAATCAGCACTTAATTGAAATTGCTAGAGGGACTACTTCTCTTTATGAAGATGTTAAGAATTTATATAAAGAAGAATTTGAAGAAGCACGACTTGAATATAATTCAAAGCAAACAAGAGATGATAGAAAAATAGATGACTACTTTAAAAAGATTAGTGATAATTCTAAAAATGATTTGGCTTGTGAAATAATTATTGAACTTGGAGATAAAAAATATTGGGATACCAAAGATGATAATTTTAAGCATAAAATGTCTAATGTTTATAAAGAACAAGTTAAAGATTTAGAAAACTTAATACCTGATTTTAAAGTTGCTAGTGCAATTATTCATTATGATGAAACTAGTCCACATATGCATATTGTAGGAGTCCCTATTAAATATAAAAATAAAAATGGTATGTCTAAACAAATTGGTAAATCTGATGTATTTACTAAAGTAAAATTAATTGAACTACAAGATAAAATGAGAGCATTATGTATTGCTAGTTTTAATAAAGAATATGGCTTAAATAATGTTTTAAAGACTAAACAAAAAGGTAGAAATAAAGATATAAATGTTAAAGATATGGATGGCTATATTGAAATGAAAGAAGAAATATCTAAAAATCAAGAAAGATTAGAAATAGCCAATAAAAAATCACTTGAATTAGATAATAATTCTAATGATATTAAAGAAATAATAGATAATTTAAAAACTACTATAACGAATAAAGACAAATATGTTTTAAAACAAGATGAAAAAGATAAAATAGTTAATTTTATTCAGCAAGTTAATTCTACTAATGATGAATATAAGAAAATGCAAAAATTATCTATTACTTTAAATGATGTAGATACTGAATTAAAAGAAAATAGAGAAAAAATTAAAATACTAACTGAAAATAATGATGCTTTAAATATTAAAGTTAAATCATTAAAGAAGAAGATTGATAAACAAAAAGATGAAATTCATGACCTTAAAGAAGATAACTCTAAATTAAAAAGAACTATCAATTATTTTGAAAATTTATTTGATAGATTGGTTAGTTTTATCAAGAAAAGAATATTTGGAAAAGAAAAAGATCGAGAAGATTATATGCATTTTTCAAAAGAACTATATGAACATGGAATATTTGGTGATGAAACAATAGAAGATATTAAAGATGACTATAAGTTTGCTAATGAACATGATAATGGCAAAGAAAAAGATGATTTTGAAATGAGTTTGTAAAGTTTATTAAAAATATGTAAAGCATCTATAAGTATTTACAAAATTGTGGTAAAATATAATAGGAAGTGATACTAATGGATTATCAATTAACAAGTGATGAAATATCCTCTATCGAACGATATCAAGATAATGACTTTAAAATAATAAATACTTTATTGAGGGAAGGAATAGAAAGTGAAATTAGAATTAATAGTCGAAATGGAAAAGATTATCCCTTTATGACTAAAGATTTAATGGAAAAATCTTTGAATGATATTAAAAATTTGTATTCTGCTATCATAAAATCATATGTAAGAAATGGAAGTCAAAAGCCTAATAAACAATTATATAGAGGAACAAAGCAATCATTAATAGAATCAATGAATAATACAACTGGTTCATTTTTATCAGCAACTACAAATATAAATCAGACTTTAACATTTTCTAGGACATTTAACAAAGGAAGCAATATTGCTGATGATACAGACAAAGCAGTATTATTTATTAATAGTAATGTACCATGGATTAATATTGAAAATGAGCTTGGTGGATTTGAAGATGAAATATTGTTTGTTCCATCAAAAATACAAATTACTGAAACTAATATAACATCCGATAAAAAATACGGAAAAGAATATATTGCTAATTTAGTTGAAATGGATATCCCTGAAAAAACACCTGAAGAAATAGAACAAATGAAAAATCAAATATTATCTAATACTGAAAGAATGAGCGAATATTTAAAATATATTTTGGTAATAAAAGATAATCCCAATTTTAATAATAATCCTAGAACTTTAAATGTAATTAAAGAATATGAAGATTGGAAAAAGTTAGTTGTAGAATATAACCATCAACAATATAGGATAATAAAAAACAAATTAATTGGTGTTCAAGCATTAGATCAAAATAATCAACAATTAAGTGCATTAAGCCCAAAAGTTGAACAAGAGCATCTTATAGAAGATTCAATTAATCCTAAAAAAGAAGAATTGTATTCTTTTAAAAAAAGAATTGAGCAAATGAAAAAAGAAAATGCAGAATTTTTAGATTTAGAAGCAATTTTTAGTGATAACACTGATGCAAATAATCTTGATAATGAACATATTGAAACTGTTGAGCACACTGGAAGAAGGGTGATGTAATGGATAAAAAAGATGACAATGCTTATGATATTTATATTAATGATGCAACTATGAATATCAATGAAGATCAAAGTTCAAATAATAATAATGACAATTATTATCAGGATTATGAGAATATCATAAAAAATAAAGACGAATCGTTAGCAGAAAATTCTGATAATTGTTATAATGATTATACACCTGAAGAAAACAATTATAGGAGAAAGTAATTTATGTTTAATAAGAGAATTAATTTAAATAATCAGGATTCCTTAAATGAAAAAGATGAAATTAGGTTAGAAATTTGGGAAACTTCATTAAGAATAAATAGTATAGATAAAAATTACAAGACTTATAGAAAACAAGATGTTAAAGAAGCAATTAAAGATGGTGTACTAGCATTGGGAATTGCATTAGCAACTTATATATGTAATTTGACAGCTAGCAATCCTCCAACTTTTGCTGATTCAGCTATCGAAATGATAGGACCCATAGGAGCTGCAATTTCTGCATTATCAAGTTCTTTACATTTAGGGAATTCCTTTAGTTATAAAATAAGAAAAAAATCATTAGAAAATAAGTTAGAAAATTTAAAAACAAAACAAGATGAATTAATGGGAATAATTGAAGTAAAGGATTATGAAATTATTTCTTCTGTTGATGATGATGAATTAGATAATCAATTATTATTGGAACAAAGTAATGAAAAATTAGAAGGAGGCAAATATGTTAAATAAAGGTGATTTATTAACATTAAGCAATGGAAAAGAATATATAGTTATCAATCAAATTCAAATTGATGGAAAAAATTACGTTTACTTAGTGACAAAAGATGGTATATCTGGTGTTGCTGTATGCTTACTTGAAAATGATACGTTAACTACTATAAATGATGGTGAATTTCTTCAGTTATTATTAACAAAATTTCAAGAAAGCCAGAATATGTAATATGAATGATTTATTAAAAGATTACTCACAACAAGAAATAGAAGAACTTGCAATTAAACAATTAGAAAACAATAATTTCGAAGAAAATATACCTATAAAAATAAAAAAGATTGATACAGAATATAAAAGGCACAATCAAAAAGCAATAACAAAGGCAATTTTAAATGGCTCAATTATATTACTATGTGCCAGCATTGTGCTAAACTCAAATTCTAATATATCTAATTTTGGAACAGAAGATTTAACAAATATTTTTGATAATATAACTCAAACTGTTTCTACTCTGCCAAAAAGTGATGTATTGGTAGCTGTTTATACAAAAATGTTTGATGGAATTAATTTTATTATAGATAAGATTGGATTAATGGGAATTATCTTAGCAACAAAATCAATTAAATTTGTATTATCAACCGTCAAAGATACCAAAAAAACATTAAAAATGAAAAAAGAATTATTAGATTTAAAACAATCTATTGAAGAAAAAAATATTACTAGTAATTATACTAGATAAAATAAGGAGAAGAAAAAATGAAAAATAATAAATCAGAACTTTCAAAATCAGTTCCAAGAGTGAGACAAATAATAGATGCTCTATCGAATAAGGACCAAGATAAATTAAAAAAATTAAATGTGTCAAATGAAGAAACGGAAGAAATTTTAAAAAGTATTGATAAAAAAATAGAAAACTTAGATTCTGGAATATTAGAATATATTAATAATGTTGAAAAAGAAATTAATTATACTTTTGTAAATGAATACAAAGATTACTTATTAAAACATCCATCATTAAAACCTGAAAAAAATATTTTAGGACTATTAAATGGAACAGAAAAATTAGTTAGATACTTCTATTCAATTGATCCCAATAGCAAAACTTATATTTTAAAATTTCAAAGTTTTGATTCTGAATTGAAAGATAAACTTATACCTTTTGCTGAATTAGAATTTGGTGATACTTTATGTTTTGAAAGAGAAACAAATAAAATAGGGATTTATAATCACGAAGCAGATACTTTTGATATAATTGCTGATGATTGGAATACTTTTATAAAAGAATTATATGATGATTCTGTCTATAAAACAAAAAACGGCTTTGAATATAAGTATAAAGGTTTAAAAGTTATTATTACAGCTGATGAAGTAAAAGAGGAACTCACTAATTATGCTGATGAAATAATAGAATATTATTTTAAAAACAAAGATAGAGTAATAAATCATTTATTTGAAAAATTTGAAAAAGATGAATGGTATGTTAAAACTCATACAAAAGATGAAATTATTGAGAAAATAGGAAAACCAACTATTTATGTTAGTAAAGTTAATTGCGGTGAGTTAACCTATTTAAACAATAAATTAGACGATCATTTAATTACTATTGAATTATATGGATTAGAACTATCATACATTTCTATAGATGGTTAAAAAATAGGAGGTATAAATATGAATGAATTAAATAATAATCAAAAAGAGACAGTAGAAAATGCAACGAAAAAGAAAAATATATTAAAATGTCCTAATTGTTATGAACCACTTACATTTTTAATGCCTAGTGGTAAAACTTTATATTGTAATAGATGTGAAAGATATTATAAAAATGATAATGGTAATGTTGGTGAAGAAACTACCTCGCCATATACTAGAAAAGATGTTTTGTATTAAATTGTATTTATCAATTTTATCAGTAAATGAATAAATATTTTTTGTTAAATGAAAAATAAATGCTTCTTATTGATAAAAAGATGATATAATTTAATTAGTGAGTGATATTTATATCATTCGTACTTGTGTAAGAGTTGTAGATATCTACGACACTCGCACCAGTGACAAATCTATTCGAATTTTTCGAATATTGATATAAAAGAATAACCTCCTATGTGATTTTGATAAACTTATCAAAATACCTAGGGGGTTAAATATTTTGTCAGAGCAAAAAATAGATTCTACTATAAATTTAGTGTAAATTGTAAAAAAATAGAATAATAGCTTAAAAAATAGGAAAGCTTGAAAATGGAAAATATTGATATTATATATAAAAAATAAAAGAGTAAACAATGTGAAGAATAAGAAAATTACCCAAGATATTGATTAGAAAAAGTAAGATTAAAGTTAATTAAAGAAATCATTAATTTAAGATTTCAACTTTTAGATAGTAAAGTTCATAATTAGTGCGGTATTAAATATTTAGATTTAGGCAAAAAAAGAAGATTATGTACCATAAATAATCTTTATTTTTTTAAACTTAATAAAATATCTAAATTCTTTTTTAATCTCTCATTATTTAGATCCATCGATAGAGCTATTTCTACATTTTTGATTGCTAACTCTATTTCTCCTAAATGATAATAGGCAATGGATAATATATCATAAACAGTATTATCCCAACTAAATACTTCATTAATATATGTTTTTTGATGATGATTAATTTCCAATGCTTGCAAACAATATTTTTTCACTGCTTCCCAGTTTTCCAACTGATATTCTAATAATGCTCTTTCAATATAAGGATCTCTTAGATAAGGAGCTTCTTCGATTGCTTTATCTAACCACATTCTAGCTTCATCATAGCGATTTAAATTTTTATAACATCTAGCAATAAATCGCATAGATGCACATCTCTCATCTTTCCAAACAGCACGTGGTAAAGACAAATGCTTAATTAGCGTATCAATAGCTTCATTCCATTTTTGATAATACATATATTCTCTTCCTAAATAATGCATATTTCTATCATCATTTGGATCTTCTTGCACAGATAATTCTAGTAGTGGTAGATAACTTCCACGTGATTTGTTACGATCAGGATAATGATTTAATGTAATTGCATCAGTCCTTTTTTTTCTTTCTTTTTTTCTTCCTATATAAGTTAATACTTCATGAACAGGATGCGTCCATGTGTAATCTTCCAATGTATGAATTTTTTCAATATAAAAATTAACCTTTGGATTATTATTTTCATCTAAATACCAATTATAATTATAAGAAAGACGAGTAGTATTTTGATCCCATATTTTTTCTAAATTATCACGCCATCCCTTTACAAATACTTCGTCTAAATCCGTACAAACGCAAATATCAGTATCTTTGGGTAATAATTTTAAAGATTCATTTCTAGCAACATCAAATCGCCATGGTTTAATAATTTTCTTTTTTACATGAACTCCTAACTCTCTTAATTTTTTTCTAGTATGATCTGAAGAACCAGTATCTAAGACGTAAATTTCATCAGCTTCTTGCATAGATTCTACCCAGCGAGAGACAAATTGTTCTTCATTTTTACAAATAGCATATACACATACTTTATATTTTTTCATAAACCACCTCTAACACATTTTATGCCAAATAAAAGTGATATAGAATTTTATATCTATATCACTATTGGGAGATTTTATAATAATAATAATTTTGGTCAAGGAGTAATCATTAACTTGACTCATTATACTATATGAAAAATCTTCCTATTTACTCATAATGTTAACCTATAATTTGTAGATAATTTATGAAAGTAGTTTATTTTCGATTCCATTATTTATTCGCTAATTTTTTTAACTGTAAGTAGTGCACCTACACTGTCTGATGTTGTACTTCCAATTACAAGATTACCTGAACCTGTTGATGGAGTACCAGCCATATCAATAATATCGCCTTCTGTTAAATCAACAATAGTACTACCACTATATGTAAAAGTATTACTATTTCCTGTTGTGATGGCAACTTCAGTTGATGGTATATTTTCTGTACCATTTCTTACAGCCATCGTAATTGTATTTGCCTGAGCTTCTGTTGATATCGTTGCATAATAATCAATTTCATAAACACCAGTTTCTGATATCGTAATACTGTTTTCAGGAGTATATTCTACACTAGCACTAGGCATATTATTTCCTAAATCTATTGGTACTGGACTTGTATCTGATAGAGGTTCTGTTTGTTGAGTATTAGCGTATAAGCCACCATATGCAGCTAAATTTACTCCAGTAGGTCCAGTAGGTCCCGTTTCTCCAGTAGGCCCAGTTGGTCCAATAGGTCCGGTTCATACAACTATAAGTGAAAGTGTAAACTATTTTTTAACCATTTTTGCTTAATATAATGGTTTTATTTTATAACATATATTAACATTTTGTTCTTCATCTATCACTATTTTGTCAATTAGTGATGATAAAAGTTTTTTGCTAGGTTTATTTAAAGATAAAAACTCTTTAATTATGCTTGTATATCTCATATTATCTTTATTAGCCACCTTATTTTTAATTGCATATAATTTTGTTTCAATTTCGTTTGCTTTTTTCTTTAAGTTTAATGTTTCAGTTGTTAGGTTATTATATTGTCTTCTAAACATTTCTTCATCAATTATACCTTTTAACTTATCTTTATATAGTTTATCAACAAAAATTGTTTGCTCTTTTATATCATTTTTAATTTTAGTTAGTTGTTTTTCTAAATCTAATTGTATCTTATTCATTTTATCATTGTTTTTTAGTAAATCTTCAAAATTACTTGTCTTTAAATATGATTTACATTTCTTTCTAATATCTTTTAATATTTCAGTTTCTAACTCATTATAATCAATTTTATGGGGAGTACATACATTATATCTTGAAAACTTTTTCCAAAAGTTGCAATAACAAATGTTTTTTATTTTCTTAACTCCATTACAAGACCATTTCGCTTGACCTATTGAAATGGTATGCCCACACTCTTTACAAACTAAAAAGCCCCTTAAAAGATATTCTAGTGAGTTATCAGTTCTATTTTTATTTTTAGAGTACATATCTTGAACGATATTAAAAGTTTCTTCATCAATGATAGCGGGACAAGCTCCTTTGGCTATAATCCAATTTTTTTTATCATTTTTTCTTCTTTTCTTTGATTTATAACTAACTTTATACTCACGACATTGTGTTAAATCTCCCTTATAAGTAGGGTTTGTAAGTATATCACTTATGGTTGTTTCTTGCCATATTCCATATATACTTGATTTAACACCACGATTAAGATTTTTTTGTATGCTTGGTATAGGTACATTTTCATCAGTTAGTAAGTTAGCAATTTTTTTAACTCCCATACCATTTATAAATAAATCATATATTCTTCTTACGATTTCGGCTTGTTCTTCATTTATAACAAGTTCGTGCTTATCATAAGGTAGGTTTCTTTCATATCCATAAGGTGCTATGCCACCCATAAACTTGCCATTTCTTTTTTGAGAGTTTAAAGTTGCTTTAATTTTAGTAGATATATCTTTTACATACATTTCATTATAAAATGCTTTAAACATTAACATATCAGTATTTTGTAATTTATCAAATGTATCTATTCCGTCAGTTAATGCAATATATCTTACATTCTTTTCTTGGAAATATTCAGTTGAATAGTATAAACTTTGTGATATATTACGACCTAAACGACTTGTATCTTTTGTAATAACCATATTAATTCGATCACGTTCTATATCTTCAATTAGTCTATTCCAACCGTTTCTATCAAACTCTGTACCACTTACACCATCATCAATATACTCATCAATAAGCGTTAAATTATTTCGTATAATATAATTCATTATATAATCTCTTTGATTACTTATACTTTGACTTTCATCATCTTTCTCATCATCACGAGATAATCTTAAATATATACCAACTTTGTATATTTTATTAGTATTCATAATTTAAATCCTTTCACTTACTGACAAAACATTTTTAATTGCATGTTTTCTTATTTTTTTAAAGGTTTTTGCCGATTTTATGCTTGTTTTTCAGTAATATTTTCGTTATAAAATATGATTAAAAATTGTTCTATAATCTCTTGTAAAGTTTTGCCATTTTCATCAAATGTACTTGTAATTTTCATAAGTTCACCTATTTAAACTTATGCCGAATTAGTTTTTTCTTTCCTTTCTTGTTCAAGTACCTTAAGAATACCAATTTAAAAACATAAATTCTTGAACGACAAATTATTTTTTCAATTACAATTTAGGGCATGAATGTAATTTTTGAGCATAATACTAATTTAGGAAAAAAACACTTTCGTCAATATATAAATTTATAAATTGGGTAAAATTGTATTTTAGAGCATTTTGTGTTATTATAATTGCCAACTTGATAACTTTATAAAATTTAAAGGAGTGAAATACAATGCTTAGTGAACTAATTGATAAATTAAAAGCAAAGAAAAAACAATTACAAAATTACGCTACAACTAATGAAACTACTGAAAGCAAACCTATTGCAAAACAAAGTGATTTTGAAATAACTATATCAAGTGAGAATAATATTTTTAAAATAGCAATTAGTGATTATATTTCTATTGGTGATTATGTAAAAAAAATGGAATCTAATGATGAATTACATATATTAAATTTATTATGTAATTGTGTAATATGGAATAGTAAAAAGCAAAAAATTAATAAGGGAACATATTATGTTATATCAATTGGTAATCGTCTTTTTAATATTTTATTTACCGATGAAGAACTAATGATAGATGAAAGAACTAAAATAGATTTTGATGAGCAAACACAAAAAGAAAACATAACAGAAGAAAGAGTTATAACTTTTAAAATAAATAAAAATGAATATCATTATTTTGAAGCAAAACATGATAAAACAGGTGATACTTTTTATACAAGATACTATGATAAAAATAGATTATTTAGTATGGGAACTTTTGATTTATCATTACAAGAAACTTATGATGAAATTAGTTCAGTTATTTATAATTTAGAAAGTATAAACGGAATAGAAAATATCATTGATACAGATTTTTTGAAAAAACAAGTTTTAGAAGATTTAGATAAACCTCGACACAAAGAAAAAAAATAATGCAATTATTTTAACAAATTGCTATTTTGTCAATGTTGTATGCTTGAAACTCTTTTACAAAATTTTCTAATAGTTTATTTTTTTCTTTTTTTAATAACTTTAATTCTTTATAACTTAATTCTTCATCTTTATTTATCATTTGTTGTAATACTAACAATTTTATAATTATTCCTTGCATTTCTTTAGTTAAAGTAAATCTCATTTTTCTAAACTCATCATATTGTAATAAATCTTCAACCTTTTTTGTCATAATCTCACTCCTTTAAAAATTATTAGTATATTAAAAGTGTTTCATCAGTATTTTAAGCACTTTTTAATTACTTTCACTTTTACGGGCATGAGTAGGTCCAATAGGTCCCGTTTCTCCGGTAGGTCCAGTTAGTCCAGTAGGCCCAGTAGGTCCGATAGGTCCAGTGGGTCCAAGAAGATAACATCCACTTCCTAAATTGGGAAAGTTATTAGCTCCACACATAATTTTTCCTCCTTTCATTCATAATATATGTTCTATTTTTAAAAGGAGTAATTATAAACACATAGTCATTTTTAACCTAAATATTGAATAATAATGTTTACTGGAGCATTTACATAATAAGAATCCGAGGTAATATCATCAATACTTGGAGAATTTAAATAAATAGGTGATTTACTTAGATTAACTAATTCCCACTTTTCATCCGTACTTGCTACTACAAACATTCCTTGACCAATTATTTTTTCGGAAGTATGTGCTACATTCCAAATACTAGAACCGGCATAAACAATATCTGAGTTTTCTTGCTTGAAACCAATCGCAATGACATCTGTATCATTTTCATCAAATTTACAATAAGCAGATACGATAAAAGTAATTTGGTAGACACCTTCTTTATCAAATTGAATATAGTATTCGTTTTGCTCTAAGGTATATATTCCAGTATTATCCATTGCTTTTAGACTAATAGGTATTCTGGCATTGGATTCTACTTTTACTCCGCCAACGGGATAACTGTTATTGAAAGATACAAAATAGCCATTTGGAATTTCTAATGGTCCTGGTGGACCTGTAGGTCCTTCTTTTCCTTGAGGTCCTATTTCTCCAGGAAGTCCTGGATTTCCTTGTGGACCAGGTATTCCCTGTGGTCCTCTAATTCTTCCAACATCTTTCCAAGTGTTTTCTGTATTTGACCAAACGTATAAATTGTCACCTACTAAATAAGAATCTCCTGGCTCACCTGTTTCATGTTCTTTTTCTAATTCATCGATACTGTCATATGAACCTAAGATAGTAACACTAGTACCTGGAGCACCCGTTGGTCCAGTAGGCCCTGTTGGTCCTATTTCGCCTTGCTGTCCATCCATACCATCTTTTCCATCTTCTCCTTTCGGAATGGAAAAATCAAAAATATGCTCGAAACCATATTTATGATCTGTAATTTCTACTTGTGTACCTGGATCTGTTGTCACAACTTTACCAATTTGAATGGTTTCAGTTGTACCAATTTCTCCTTGAGGTCCAGTAGGTCCAGTTGGTCCAGTTTCACCCGTAGGTCCTGTTGGTCCAGTAGGTCCCGTTATTCCTTGAGGTCCGGTAGGTCCACCAGCAGGTCCTTGAGGTCCAGTAGGTCCTGTTGGTCCCATTAAATAACATCCATTTGATAGAGAAAGATAGTCTTTCTTATTTTTATTATTATCACAAAACATTTTCTTCTATCCTTTCTAACATAATATATGTAAAAAGTACAAAAAGGAAATAATATGTTTTCATTACGCACTATTTTTTTTCTCATTCATACGATGTAATAGGTGATTTTATGAGAGAAAATGTAACCCATACTGTTTTAAAAGGAGAAACTTTATATAGTATTGCTAAACAGTATCAGACAACAGTACTACAATTAATGGAATTAAATCAATTAACGAATACCTTAATTTTACCAGGACAAATTTTAACTATTAGTCAAAATTCTAATTCTTTCTATGAGGAGATGACTTATCAGGAATTTTTAAATACCAATTTGGGAACTGGCAAATTGAAAGTCCAAACTTTGATTGGAAATACTTATTTTCCTATTTCTCATGTCAAAATTCAAGTTTACAAAATATTTAATCAGGAAAAGAAAATTTTTTATTCTGGTTATACCGAAGAAAGTGGATTAATTGATTCTATTCTTTTACCAACACCTGTTAGGCGTCAAGATTACTTAAATGGAGCATCTATTTATCAAATTGAAGCTACTCATCCTAATTATCAAACTGTGCAAATAGAAAAAGTATATGTTTATGATGGAATTAAATCTATTCAAAAAATTGAAATGATACCAAATGAATATGTAAGTGAAGGGAATTTATAAATGGAAGATAGACAAATCGGAAGACCTATTATTCCAACTACCATTATTGTTCACTTAGGAAATCCCGATGAGGCTAGTGAAGAAATTACGATTTCTTTTATTGATTATATTAAAAATGTTGCTTGTAGTGAACTTTATCCTAGCTGGCCTGATGCTGCTCTTCGTAGTAATATTTTAGCAATTACCTCTTTTTCACTAAATCGTATTTATAATGAATATTATCCAAGTAAAGGATATTCTTTTGATATTACTTCTCTTCCTAATTATGATCAGACTTATGTGAAGGGAAGAGATTTATTTGATAATATTATTAAAATTGTGGATGAAATTTTTAATAATTATGTTGTCAAAGGTAATCATATTGAGCCTTATTTTACTAATTATTGTGATGGTAAAAAAACTTTATGTGAGGGATTGTCACAGTGGGGTACTGTTCATCTTGCTGAGCAGGGTAAAACACCTACTGAAATTTTAAAATATTATTATGGAAACGATATATCTATTATTCAAAATGCCGAAGTAGCGGATCCTATTACTTCTTATCCTGGTGTTCCTTTAAAAGTAGGGGATGTATCAGAACATGTTCGTATTATTAAAAGACAGTTAAATCGTATTCATGTAAATTATCCAGCTATTCCAGAATTTGATACGATTCATGAATTTTATGATGTCGTTTTGGAACAAGCAATCCAAAAATTTCAAAATATATTTGATTTGGAAATCACAGGGATGATAGATAAAGCAACATGGTATAAGATAAAATATTTATATAATGCGGTTAAAAAATTATCAGATATTTATACGGAAGGGTTATTACAAGAAGATATTGAAATGAAATTTGGTTTGGAACTTAAAAAAAATGACCAAGGACCTCATGTACAAGGTTTACATTATTTTATTCGTGTCATTGCTTATTTTGATAATGATATTCCTTTTTTATCCGTTGATTCTATTTATGATAGTAATACAGAAAAAATGGTTATTGCTTTTCAGAAAAAATATGGTTTACCAGCTAATGGAATTGTTGATATCACAACATGGAATAAACTAAAAGAGATTTACTTTGAGGTATTATCCCATTTACCAAAGGAAGCTCTCTCTCATAAAGATGAAATCTATCCGGGAATTTCTTTATCACTGGGAATGAAAGGTGATGAGGTCACTACTTTACAGGAATTTTTATATGATATTTATCAGAAAAATAATCAATTTCCTCAAGTGGATATCATAGGATGCTTTAATACTAAAACGGAAATGGCAGTGAAAGAAATTCAAAAAGAATTTCAATTAGATGAAACAGGTCGAGTAGGACCTATAGAATGGAAACATATTGTTGAAAAAGCAAAAAAATAAAGGTACCGAGACATTTCGGTATCTTTTACTTTGGAATGATTAAGGATTGCCCAATTGTAAGTAGATTGTTTACTAGATGATTTTCTTTTTTTATAATCGCAACAGTTGTATTAAATTTTTTAGAAATGGAATAAAGACTATCTTCTTTCTTGACTATATAAATTTCATAAGAATTTCTATCACTAGTGGAAAACGTAGGAATTTTTAAAGTCTGTCCGACTGTTAAAGAGGTTGATGTTAGATTATTTAAATCCATGATTTGTTTAGGAGTTACATTATAATTAGATGCTATTTGATATAAATTGTCTTGCTTTTTTACGATATAGTTTATTGTATTTGCACTATGATGTGGAACTTTTATTTTTTGATTTAGAGAAAGTAAATTATTTTTTAAATTGTTGATATATATTAATTTTGCTACTGTTGTATTAAATTTTTTGGCGATAGTATATAAATTATCGTTTTTTTTCACAATATAAGTATCATAAATTGGATCTTTATCTTTGATTTCCATATCACAGATATCACTACCAATATGTTCTATTATTGGAGTAGAATTTTTTGGAATTGTTAATATTTGATTCGGTACAAGTAGATTATTGTCGAGATGATTTTGTGTTATTAAATCACTAATACTAGTATTAAATTTTTTAGCTATACTATAAAGAGTATCCCCTTCTTTTACTGTATAAGTAATATTTTTTTCATTTAAATATTCAGAATTATTCATGATTCACATCCATTCTAGTATAGTGTATGTAAAAAAGAAAAAATTTTTAAGTTTTTATTCATAAATTTATTATTCTATTTTCTGTTGACAAAATCGTCAAAGATGGACTGTCAAATATTTGAAATAGTATTGCTTATTATTTTTAATCATTGATACAATATAAATAATGGGAGGATTTTATGAGAGAAGAATGGAGAGATTTTCAGGATGGTAATTGGACACAAGAAATCGATGTTAGAGATTTTATCTTAAAAAATTATACTTCTTATGATTTAGATGAATCCTTTTTGCAGGATAAAACAGAAAAGACCAAAAAACTTTGGGATAAATGTAGTACTTTATTAAAGGAAGAATTAAAGAAACATGTACTTGATATTGATACCGATCATATGTCTGGTATTAATGCTTATCAACCTGGATATATTGAAAAAGAAAATGAGGTTATTGTTGGACTACAGACAGATCAACCATTGAAGAGAATAGTGAATCCGTATGGTGGTATTCGTATGGTTTATACAGAACTTGATTCTTATCATTATAAGCTTAATCCCACTGTAGATAAATATTTTAATGAATTTCGAAAAACACATAATCAAGGTGTATTTGATGCTTATACAGAGGAAATTCGTAAAGCACGACATGCAGGATTATTAACAGGATTACCAGATAGTTATGGTCGTGGAAGAATTATTGGGGATTATCGTCGTATTGCATTATATGGAATTGACTATTTGATGGCAAAAAAGAAAGAGGATTGGGATCATTTAACTGGTGATATGAATGATGAATTAATTCAGTTAAGAGAAGATGTATCTATGCAATATCGTGCATTAGAAGAAATAAAGAAAATGGCTCTTTCTTATGGCTATGATATTAGTATGCCAGCTAAAGATGCAAAAGAAGCTATTCAATGGACTTATTTCGGATATTTAGCGGCCATAAAAGAAAATAATGGAGCTGCTATGAGTTTGGGAAGGGTAGATGCCTTTTTTGATATTTATATCAAACGCGATATGGAAAAAGGAATTTTGACAGAAATAGAAGCTCAAGAATTAATTGATCAATTCGTAATTAAATTAAGACTTGTTCGTCATTTGAGAACACCAGAGTATGATGAATTATTTTCTGGAGATCCTACTTGGGTTACTTGTTCTATCGGAGGAATTACAGAAGATCATCGTAGTATGGTTACGAAGACTAGCTATCGTATTTTACATACTTTGACAAATTTAGATCCTGCACCAGAACCTAATATGACAGTTTTATGGAGTCAAAAATTACCAGAATCTTTTAAAAAGTATTGTGCAAAAATGTCAATTGAAACCGATTCTATTCAGTATGAAAATGATGATGTTATGAGACCAATTTATGGTGATGATTATGCAATTGCTTGTTGTGTATCTGCAATGCGTGAAGGAAAAGATATGCAATTTTTTGGAGCTCGTTGTAATTTGGCTAAAGCGCTTTTATATTCTATGAATGGCGGAGTTGATGAAATAGAAAAAGAGTTAATAATCGATGGATTTACCAAAATGGATGATGATATTTTGGATTATGAAAAAGTAAAAAAATCCTATTTTAGAATGTTGGAAGTAGTAGCTAAAATCTATTCTGATGCCATGAATATTATCCATTATATGCATGATAAATATGCCTATGAAGCTGGACAAATGGCTTTACACGATACGAATGTCAACCGACTAATGGCTTATGGGGTTGCAGGGCTTTCCGTTGTTGCTGATAGTTTGTCAGCAATCAAATATGCAAAAGTAAAACCAATTCGTGATCAAGATGGTATTATGATTGATTTTCAAATAGAAGGTGATTATCCTAAATATGGAAATGATGATGATCGAGTAGATCATATTGCCGTAGAAATACTTGAAAAAATGTATCAAGAATTGTCTAGTCATAAATGCTATCGTAATAGTCATCCAACTTTATCCGTTTTAACGATTACTTCTAATGTTGTATATGGATCTAAGACTGGTGCTACTCCTGATGGTAGAAAAAAAGGAGAAAGTTTTGCACCAGGTGCTAACCCAATGCATGGAAGAGATATAAATGGTGCTATTGCTAGTTTAAATAGTGTCGCTAAAATTCCTTATGCAAATTGTTGTCGTGATGGAATTAGTAATACTTTTTCTATTATTCCTAGTGCTTTAGGTCATTCTAAGATAGATCAGATAGAAAACTTAGTAAGCCTATTAGATGGTTATTTTGTACAAGGTGCACATCATTTAAATGTCAATGTATTAAACCGAGAAACTTTAATAGATGCTATGGAAAATCCTGAAAAATATCCACTTTTAACAATTCGTGTTTCGGGTTATGCAGTTCGTTTTAATCGTTTGACAAGAAAGCAACAAGAAGAAGTTATTGCTAGAACTTTTCATGAGAAGATATAATGAAAGGTGCAGTAGATTCTATTGAATCTTTTGGATTAGTGGATGGTCCAGGGATTCGTACTGTTGTTTTTTTAAGCGGATGTCAATTAAGATGCAAATATTGTCATAATCCTGAAATGTGGATAAAAGGAAAAGAAAATTATACTAGTGATGAATTAGTTCAAAAAATCATTCGTAATAAGCCTTATTTTCAAAGAAATCAAGGTGGCGTTACTTTTTCAGGAGGAGAACCTTTACTACAAATTGATTTTTTATTAGAAGTGTGTCAAAAATTAAAAAAGGAAAAAATTCATATTGCTTTAGATACTGCGGGAGTTGGTGTTGGAAAATATCAAGAAATTCTTTCCTATGTTGATCTAGTTCTTTTAGATATCAAACATATTACGAAAGAGGGATATTTAGATTTAACTGGAAAATCTATGGATGAGTTTTTAACTTTTTTAGATGTTCTCAATCAAAGTCATACCAAAGTATGGATTCGTCAAGTTATTATTCCAGGTGTAAATGATAATTTAGAATATATAGATGGGTTGAAAGTATTTTTAAAACAAATTAATAATGTAGAAAAAGTAGAGTTTTTACCTTATCATAAAATGGGAGATCAAAAATATCAAAGTTTAGGGCTTGTTAATCCTTATTTAAAAAAAGAAGCGATGGATATAGAAAAGTGTCAACAATTATTTGAATATTTCCAACATAGTGATTTATAAAATTGAAAATGCTTGCTTTTTGGATAGAGATGTGGTATAATACGTCCCAATAAATGAGGAGGGGTACTATGATTATTAAAAAATATAGTAATTTGTATGTTGGAAGCTTTCCAAAAGGTGAAATAAAAATTATTCTTAGTCGAACATCAAAATTAGTAGTAGATGGTGCAATTATGCAAATATCAGCAGAAGATTTTAGTAATGGATGTCCTGTTTTACTATCTACTAGTAATCATATTAAACCATTAAGATTGTATGTAAATCGCTTTGGTAATCCTAAAAAGAAAATTCCGGAGTATGAAAAAGATAGACAAAAAAAAGTCTTAGAGAAGGTAAAAGAATTACGTTATGAACTTCAAGATGAATACATTCAGTAATTCTTTTTCTTTTTTATTAATTATGATAAAATAAGTGATAGGTGAAAGATATGTGGGTTGTGAAAGATTTTCAAGACTATGAAATTATTGATTCTTCTAATGGTATGAAATTAGAACGATGGAAAAATATTTATCTATTAAGACCTGATCCACAGGTGATATGGGATAATGGTAATTTATTAGAAAGATATCCGAATATTCATGCTGTGTATTATCGTAATAATAAAGGTGGAGGTCATTGGAATAATCTAAAACAAACTCCTGTTAGTTGGCAAGTAAAATATCATGATTTAACTTTTTGTATTAAACAAATGGGATTTAAACATACTGGATTATTTCCGGAACAAGCAGTAAATTGGGATTATATGATGCAAAAAATAAAAGATAGTAAGCGACCTATTAAAGTGTTGAATTTATTTGCTTATACTGGTGGTGCTAGTGTTGCTTGTTTGAAAGCAGGGGCTAGTGTTGTTCATGTAGATAGTTCTCGTGGAATGATCGATTGGGCTAAGGAAAATGTCAAAGCTAGTGGATTAGAAAAAGGTCAAATTCGTTATTTAGTCGATGATGTTTTAAAATTTGTGGAAAGAGAGATTAGAAGGGGAAATCAATATGATGCTATTATTATGGATCCTCCTAGTTACGGAAGAGGAGCTAATGGCGAAATTTGGGATATTGAAAAGGATTTGGATCATTTAATTTCTTTATGTGTAAAATTATTAAGTAAAAAACCTTTGTTTTTTTTAGTGAATTCTTATACTGGTGGTCTTACGAAAGAAGTAATACACAATTTAATAAAATTAAGAATCTTGCCTCACTATCACGCTCATGTTGAAATAGATGAAATTGGGCTTCCAATTCGTGAAAAAGAATTAGTATTACCTTGTGGCATTACAGGAAGAGTGGAGTTTTATGAATAAATTGGAAATTTTATATGAAGATAATCATGTGATTGTGGTAGTTAAACCTGCTAATATTTTAAGTCAAAGTGATAGTACAAAAGATGTAGATATGTTAACTCTAGTTAAAAAATATATTAAAGAAAAATATCGAAAACCGGGTAATGTTTATTTAGGGTTAGTTCATAGATTAGATAGACCTGTACAAGGTATTATGATATTTGCTAAATCAAGCAAAGCAGCCTCTCGTCTTACGAAACAAATCCAAAACCATGAATTTCAAAAACAGTATTTGGCTATTATAAATGGAATTCTTCCTGAAAAAAAAGGAGAATTTTGTGATTATTTAGAAAAACAAGAAAATGGAAATACAGTTGTGACTGATAGTAAACATGGTAAAAAGTCTGTTTTAAAATATGAGGTTTTGCAAGAAAAACAAAATAAAAGTTTAGTTAAAATTGAACTGATTACGGGAAGACATCATCAAATTAGAGTACAATTTGCTAGTAGAGGATATCCATTAGTTGGAGATCAAAGATATGGAATTTTAGATAATAAGCAAATTTGCTTATGTAGTTACCACCTTTCTTTTTTTCATCCTATCACCAAAGAAAGATTAATATTTGAAAAATATCCAGATAAAATAAATGACTGGAAATTGTTTTTATAAGAGTAATTTATGTATAGAAGATAAAGATTTTTATAGTTAACAAGTTTTGATGTTCATTCTATTTGAAGCATTATAAATTCGAAAGTAATAAAGAATTAGAAAAATAATACTAGCAATTTATTTTAATAAAATAATTGCAATTATTGTTTTTTTTTGTTATTATTTTAATAGAATAAAATAAGGGAGATGAAGAAATGTTAGATTGGTTTACTACAATACCAGGTATTTTAATTATATGTGGAGCAATTTTATTAGTTGTTGCTATTGTTATGTTTACTCTAGGAGGTAAGAAATCTAAAAAGAATCAAAATGCAGTTAATGCATCAAATGTTAATCCAGTACCTACTGCTACTGTAGATAGTGTAGCACCTACAATTTCTGCAATGCCAGGGACACAAACTGTTTCCGTTACGGAACCAGTATCTGCAATGCCAGGAACACAGACTGTTTCAGTTACAGAACCAGTATCTGCAATGCCAGGAACACAGACTGTTTCATTTACGGAACCAGCTGTTGATTCAACGATTTCTAATCCAAATTTAAATATTACTCCAGCTAGTAATGATGTTTTTACTGCTGTAAATCCAGTACCTACTGCTACTGTAGATAGTGTAGCACCTACAATATTTACAATGCCAGAGCCTACTCCGATTGCAGAACCAGAAATGACGACTAATGAGTTGTCACAAGCTAATATTGTGATGCCACAAATGCAAGCAGAGCCATCTGTAGCAAATATTCCGAATGTAAATGAACAAAATATTCCATCAGCAACGGAAGCAAATCCTACTGTTTATGGTGGGGTAAGTCCAGTTCCTGATTTTTCTATTCAGAATGAAACACCTGTTACTATATATGGTGGAAATGATCCATTAGAAGCAACTCAAAGTTTACCAAAAATTGAAGAGCATCATGAACCATATGGTGGAGTTTATCCAGAGGTCAAAATTGTTGAGCCTAATCAACCTATTGAAATACCAACACCAGTGGAAGAGACTATTTCTACTGCCTCTATAGATATACCAGTTGAAGATGTTCAAATACCACAACCTTCTGTGATTGAAATTCCTAGTGTGGAAAATGTTAACCAGGAAAATTCTACAGTATCAGATCAATCTGTACCTACACCAGTTGTGGAATCACCACAACAGACAGTATTAGGCCCAGTAGAAGAACTATAGAATTTATAAGACCAAACTATGGTCTTTTTTCTTTCTTTTTTACATATTCTATATTGTAGAAAGGAATGATAAAATGAATATGGAAACACTTAAAGTTTCATCTAAATCTAATCCCAATAGTGTAGCAGGAGCACTTGCTAATGTATTTCGCGAAAAAGGAACGGTAGAGATTCAGGCAGTAGGAGCAGGTGCATTAAACCAAGCTATTAAGGCTATTGCTATTGCTAGAGGATTTGTTGCACCTAGTGGAAAAAATTTAGTTTGTATCCCAGCCTTTACCGATATTACGATTGATGGGGAAGAACGAACTGCTATTAAGTTAATTGTAGAAGCTATTTAATAGCTTTTTTTAATAAAATAAAGAAAAAAATCAATCTTTTTAGATACTTTTCCATTGGAGGAATGTTATTATTCCCTTAGAAAAATGTTACCGTTAGAAAATTATCCTAAGATGTTTCATGGCATTTTTAAAAATTTATATATTTTTAAATATGATAATAATGGTTTTACAATTGATAGAAAACATGCCAATTATATTGAAATTATCACATGACAAAATTCTAATGATATTATTACGATGTATCCTGTTCATAATACAGAAAGTTATCCTTATCGAGATATTACCCCACAAAAGAATGTAGAATATTCTAAGTTTAAAATTAAAGGAATGAATCAAATTGAAAAATTTAATCAAAGATATCAAAAAATGCTTGATAAAGATTAAATTATTTCATATAATAAAAATGTCAAATCGATAAGAAAACTAATAATAGAATATCTATGTGTAGAGACTTAGTGGTCGGTGGAAACTAAGATAGAGTCTATTTAATCTACTTTCTTGATAGAGACCCTAATCAGGTCCGGGAGACCGTTATCATAAATGAAGAAAATAAAAGGATGGTACCGTGCTTTGCACTCCTTAGTAGTACCATCCTTTTTCTTGTTTCAGGAGGGAATATGAAGAAAATCTTTATTGCTTGTAGCAAATGGAATTATCCTTATGTAGAAAAAGTTCAAAATAGATTAGAACAATTAGGATATGAAGTAATCCTACCTAATTTTATAGAGGAACCATTGATAGAAGAAAAAATCAAAAAGGAACAATCATCGTTAGAGCATATAAATTTTTGTAGAAAATCCTTTTTAGAAAGTAGACAAAAATCGAAAGAAAGTGATGCTATATTAGTACTAAATATGGATAAAATCAAAGATGGAAAGTGCTATCCCAATTATATTGGTGGTGCTACTTTTTTAGAAATGTATGATTCTTACTTATTAAATCATCCTATTTTCTTATATCGAGATATTCCGGAAGGAATGTTATATGATGAAATAGAAGGTATGGGATCAATCATTTTAAAAGAAAAGTTATTTGATATTTTAAAATATGATGATCATTCTACAATTTCGAAAGAAAATCATCTATTACACTATTTTACTTATGATGATTTATGGAAATTAAAAGAGTGTAAAGATGAATATCTAAAAGCAAGTATTCTTGTTAGAAAATTATTTGAGATGAAACAAGATAAAGCAGGAAAACCATATATTGAACATTTAAAAAGAGTATCTGATAAATTAGAAGGAAATATGCAAATAGCAGGATTATTACATGATACAGTAGAAGATACCGAAATTACTTGTAAAGATTTATTGGAATTGGATTTTGATTATGATGTTTTAGAAATGATGTTTATCGTTACTAAGGAAAAGATAGATATTTCCCATATGACAAAATCAGACAAATTAGATTTGTATGATCAAGAAATTAATGATGTAATTCGTAGTAGAAAAAAAGAAGCTTCGTTATTGAAAGAAGCAGATATGAGTGATAATTATAATCCAGAAAGATTATCAAAGCTTCCTATGGAAAAACAAGAATGGTTTCAAGAAAAATATGAAAAACAGTTAGTAAAATTAAGAAAAGTAAACGAAGAAAGGAATCAAAAATTATGTTAGATATTAAATATGTAAGAGAAAATCCAGAAAAAGTAAAAGAAAATATTAAGAAGAAATTTCAAGAGGTAAAGTTACCATTGGTAGATGAGGTAATTGCTTTAGATGAAAAAGCACGCAGTTTACAATTAGAAGGAGACAATCTTCGTAGTGAAAAAAATACTGCTTCTAGTATGATTGGTGCCTTAATGCGTGAAGGTAAACAAGAACAAGCTGCAGAAATGAAGAAACGAGTAGGGGAAATCAATGAAAGACTTGCTTCATTAGAAAAGGAAGAAGAAGAAACAAAATCTATACTAAAAGCGAAAATGATGATTATTCCTAATATCATCGATGATTCTGTTCCCGTAGGAAAAGATGATAGTGAAAATGTTGAAATTGAAAAATTTGGAGAACCAGTTGTACCAAATTTTGAAATACCATATCATGCTGATATTTTAGCAAGTATTAGTGGACTTGATAAGGAAAGTGCAGGCAGAACGAGTGGAAATGGTTTTTACTATTTAATGGGAGATGCTGCTCGAATTCATTCAGCTATGCTTAGCTATGCTAGAGATTTTATGATTAATAAAGGATTTACCTATTGTATTCCACCATTTATGATTAGAAGTGATGTTGTTAATGGGGTTATGAGCTTTGAAGAAATGGATGCTATGATGTATAAGATAGAGGGAGAAGATTTATTTTTAATTGGAACTAGTGAGCATTCCATGATTGGTAAATTTAAAGGGCAAATCGTAGATGAAAGTGCTCTTCCTATTACTTTAACTAGCTATTCTCCTTGTTTTCGAAAGGAAGTGGGATCTCATGGAATTGAAGAAAGAGGACTTTATCGTGTACATCAATTTGAAAAACAAGAAATGGTAGTTTTATGTAAACCAGAAGATTCGATGGATTGGTATCATAAAATGTGGAGTTATACGGTAGAATTTTTTAGAAGTTTGGATATTCCTGTTAGAACGCTTGAGTGTTGTAGCGGTGATTTGGCGGATTTAAAAGTAAAGTCATGTGATGTAGAAGCATGGAGCCCTAGACAACAGAAATATTTTGAGGTAGGAAGTTGTTCTACTTTGGGAGATGCGCAAGCAAGAAGATTAAGCATTCGTACAAAAGGTGAAAATGGTACATATTTAGTTCATACATTAAATAATACAGTCCTTGCAACTCCTCGTGGATTAATTGCCTTTTTAGAAAATAATTATCAAGAAGATGGAAGCATTAAGATACCAAAGGCTTTACAACCATATATGGGTGGAATTGAAATCATTCAACCCAAAAAATAAAATTTTTTTCTATTGAAATATATGAATTCTATTCTTTTTATCTAAGTTTAGAAAATAATATGATTCTTTTTAGGGTGGTGTAATGGTACATTTAGAATATGTTGAAAATCCTTTTACTGAAAAAATGATGATGAAAATTTCTGATTTTAATGAGCAAAAGAGTTTTTATGATTGCATTCGACGTAAATTTTTAGAAGATCAATCTTTTCAAAATTTGGAATATACTTTTCATATGTATTTATTAGTAGGTGATTCTAATGATTGGATTGGTTATGTTTTGTTTTCAAATCAAGATAAGGTAAGTAAATATTATGAATATAGTTATCAACAGACTATTTTGTTATTAGATTCTATTCGTTCTATATTCGATGCTAATCTTCATCAAAAGTTGCAATTTTTATATGAATCATTGCGTGAAAGCAAAAATACTTTATATAGGGGATATACTTTACAGGAAATAGTTAATTCTTTAAAACAATTATCTTTTTCTACATCTGATTTCTCATCTATTGATAATTTGGTTCATATTTATGAACAAAATTTAATGGAATATTTATATCAATTACCAAATTACTTTTATTTAGATGTCGTTATTGCTTTGCCAGAGGAAGAAACCCTAATTTTACAAAGAAAAAATCAGAATTCTTCTATAGATAATAATCTTTTAGTCGAGGAAAAATACTATGGATTTATTAGAGAATCTTTATCTTTAGTATCTAATGAAATAAAAAAAGAGTTTCATAATATTCCAATAATTCTTAAGAGTTCAGATTCTGACTTTTGTTTGAATAATCCGGATGATAAACAATTGATTAAAAAATAATAAATTGCTACTAATAGATTAGTTAAAGGTTCTTTTGTATAGAAAAGAATCTTTTTTCTCATAATATTATTGGGAGGATGAAATGGAAGATATTGAATTATATAAACATATTTATCAAGATTCCGAAATGGGTAAATATACGATATCAAAATTACTTGCAGAATTAAAAGAAAAAGATAATAAGATTAAAAGTGTTGTTGAAGATATCCTAAAACAGTATGAATCTTATTATGAAGAATCAAAAAATTATCTCTTAGAACATGATCAAGATTTAAAAGAAAATGGTATGATGGCTAAGATGGGTGCTAGTATGGGCATTAAAAAAGAAGTAAAAAGTGATAATAGTGATTCTAGTATTGCTGAGATGCTAATTCAAGGTATTTCTATGGGAAGCTTAGAAATGGAGAAAAAAATTGGTAATTATGAAAAGGATGCTAGTAAGGAAGCTTTAAAGTTTGCTAAGAAATTTTTAGAGTTTCAGGAAGATAGTATTACCGGATTAAAAAAATTTTTATAAAAATTAGCACTCACTATTGACAAGTGCTAATAATAGTGATATAACTATAATTGTAACAAGGGAGGAATGAATATGTTACCAAGCAGAAGATATTATTTAGATAGTATATTTGATAATTTTATGGATAGTGATAGCAGTTTTGATACGATGAAATGTGATATTTACGAAAAGGATGGCGCTTATCATATCGAAGCTGACGTTCCTGGTTTTAAAAAAGAGGATATTCAAGTAGAATGTGAAGATGGGTATGTTACCATTACTGCTGAAAAAAAGAATGAAAAAGAAGAAAAAGACGAAGATAAAAATTACATTAAACGTGAAAGATTCTATGGAAAAACTACTAGAAAGTTCTATGTAGGAGAAGTAGATTCTGATCAAGTACAAGCACAATTTAAAGATGGTATCCTAGAACTAGTAATCCCTAAACAAGAAAAATTACCAAATAAAAAATCAATTGAAATAAAATAACCAAACAAAGAATCTGATAATCAGGTTCTTTTTTATTATCCTATTATTGAAATAATTTTAATTTCTAAATGTGATAATTAAGAAAATTCTTTCTGAATTTTCTTTTTTCTATGTTAAAATAGATAAATGCAACCAAAAATTAACAAAAAACAACTAAAAATTGGTAGAATGCAACTAGTTGTAATTATAAAATGATAGCTGTAAGGAGGAAAAAAATGAATTTTGCAGAAAATTTAAAAAGAATTCGGAAAGAAAATAATCTTTCACAAGAACAATTAGCAGAACAACTAGGAGTTTCTAGGCAGGCGGTTTCTAAATGGGAATCAGGATTAGCCTATCCAGAAATGGATAAAGTCTTGCAATTATCTAAAATGTTTCATTTTAACATTGATGAACTGTTAAATCAGGATATTAAGGAGGTAAGTAGCGATAAACAATCTAAAGTACTAATAAATAAATATATTGATGATTTCTTTTCTTTTATTACGAAAACAGTTGATATGTTTAGTAGTATGAAATGGAAAAGTAAATTAAAGTGTCTTTTTGAACAGTGTATCATTTTATTTATTCTATTATTTCTATATGTAGTAATTGGCGCAATAGGATACAGTATATTGTCTGGTATAATATCTGCTATTCCTTTGTCTATTCAAAATGCTATATATTCCATATTTGAAAGTATTTATTTAATTATTGCTTTTGTTTTCGGTTTTATCTTACTTATTCATATTTTTAAAGTTAGATATTTGGATTACTATGTTATCGTGAAAAATCAAGACTCTGACCAAGAAAAAATAGAAGATAAAGAAAATGATCAAGAAACAAATGAATTATTGGATCATGATCAGGAAAAACATCATAAAATTTATTTAGAAAAGAAACAAGAAAAAATTATTATCAGAGATCCTAAACATTCTGAATATAAATTTATATCAGGAATGTTAAAATGTTTATTATTTTTGATAAAAGGCATTACTTTGATGATAGCACTAGGTATCAGTATTAGTCTTATTGGGTTCGTAGCAACTCTTGTTATCTCATTTTTAATTATAAAAACTGGTACTTTATTTTTAGGAATTTTTTTATCTTTATTAGCATCCATTTTCATTCATGTGATTATTTTAGTAATTTTGTTTCACTTTATTACTAGCCGCAAAAATCATAAAAAGAATTTACTATGGGCATTTTTACTATCTTTAATTCTATTAGGAATAGGTGTTGGATTAATCCCTGTTGGCTTAACTCATTTCCAATATATTAGTGATATTAATAATCCTATTTATCAAGAAGATGAAATCGCAATACCTATGCAACAAGATATGGTAATTTATCCTATTTATGGTGATACTATTGAATTCAAAGAAGAAAATCGTGATGATATTCGAATTGTTTATAAACATACAAATCACTATCGTTTACAGAAATATCAACATGACTATATTTTACATTTAGGTGTTACTAGTAGTGATACTGATGTTTTTGAATTAATTCGTGCTAATATTCAGGATATTAATCAGAAAAAAATTATTGATTATGATAAAACCAAGATTATCATTTACACATCAAGTGCTAATCTTCAAAAATTAAAGGATAATTATGAGCAGTATTTACAACGATAAATAATAAAACTTAAATTTTATTTTTAAAATTTCCACAATATAAATGTTATCTTCATTAGTAAAAAATTTGACAATCTCTTCCTTTTCTGATAGAATAATGAATTGTCCCGTGTTATAAGAGGTGTGAAAATGTTTTATAATGAGACAAAAACAATGGAACTAGTGGAAGAAGATCCGTCCCTGGTATTTGAACTGATAAAAGAGGGTCATATTGAGTTTGTAGATACTTTATTAAAGAAAAAGATTGTAGATATTAATATTTGTGATGATGCAGGTAATAATATATTAGTTAGGCTATTAAAATGTGGGGCTTATGATGTTGTTTTGCAACATATGAGTAATAAAGATTGGGATGTTAATCATCAAAATTTAGATGGTAATACCTTTGCTCATATTTTAGTATCTATTAATTATGTAAATGTTATCGATATTATTCATAAATTAAGAAAAAATAAAAGCTTTTTACCTAATATTAAAAATAATAATGGTGAAACAATCTTAGACAAATCAATTAATGAAAATTATATCTATACTACTGTTAAAATATTAGAAGATTCTAGATTTAATAATATTGATGTTGTATCATTTAAACATTTATATGATACATATATCAAGAGTAATAAATACGGGAAATATTCAAAACTAACAAACCTAGAAATTATCGTTAATAATTTAACAGAAAAACAATTACTTCCAAGAATGCAAAAATTAATTGAATTTATAAAAAATAATTTTGAAATCATTAAACAAGAGGTATTAAGTAGTCAAAAATCTACTAGAATTGATATCATTATTAATGATGTATTACAGGAAAGCAATGCTTAAAGCATTGTTTTTCTTTGAATTGTATCCAGTTTATTATATAATATAAGACATAAGGAAGTGGTATTATGCAATTACCTAATTATCAAGAAGCAAAAGTAAGAAATAAAGAGCAAGTGATTCGTGAGGAATATCAATTTGATTCTAGTTTAAAAAATATTGGGGTAGGAAAAACTTATCATGTAAAAACTTATGGTTGCCAAATGAATGAACATGATAGTGAAAATATCAAAGCTCTATTAGAAGAATTAGGCTTCCAAGAAGAAGAAAATTATGAAAAAGCTGATTTAGTATTATTAAATACTTGTAGTATACGTGAAAATGCTCATAATAAAGCATTTGGAATGTTAGGAAGATTAAAACATTTAAAAGAAGAAAAAAAAGATTTGATCGTTGGTCTTTGTGGTTGCATGGCTCAAGAAGAAGGAGTTATTGATGAAATCTTACATAAATATAAATTTGTTAATTTTGTATTTGGGACTCATAATTTACATCGTCTACCAATTTTATTGAATGAAAATTTAAAAAATAATCAACAAGAAATAGAGGTTTATAGCAAAGAAGGGAATCTAATAGAAGGTTTACCCGTTAAAAGAGAGAATTCTTATAAAGCTTATGTAAATATCATTTATGGATGTGATAAGTTCTGTACTTATTGTATTGTTCCTTATACTAGAGGAAAACAAAGAAGCAGATGCAAAGAAGATATCTTAACAGAAGTAGAGGATTTAGTGAAAGAAGGTTATCAAGAGGTAACTTTATTGGGTCAAAATGTAAATGCATATGGGAAAGATTTTAATTATGATTACACTATGGAAAACTTGTTAGAAGATGTAGCAAAAACTGGTATACCACGTGTGCGTTTTATGACAAGTCATCCTTGGGATTTTACAGATAAAATGATTGAAGTAATTGCTAAGTATCCTAATATTATGCCAAGTGTGCATTTACCTGTACAATCTGGATCTAGTCGTATTTTAAAATTAATGGGTAGACGTTATACCAAAGAAAGTTATTTAGAACTATTTCATAAAATTAAAGATAGGATTCCTAATGTTAGTGTTTCTACTGATATTATTGTAGGTTTTCCTGGAGAAACAGAAGATGATTTTGAAGAAACTCTTTCTTTAGCAGAAGAATGTAAATTTGATAATGCTTTTACGTTTATTTATTCTCCTCGTGAAAATACTCCTGCATCTAGATTAGAAGATAGTGTATCTTTAGAAGAAAAAGAAAAAAGATTATATCGTTTAAATGAAATAGTAAATCGATATTTCTTAGAAAATAATCAGAAATGGATAGGAAAAGTAGTGCCTGTATTAGTAGAAGGTAAAAATACCAATGGAAAAGATGGGTTATATGGATATACTGATACTAATAAATTAATTAATTTTATCGGAAATCCATCTTTAGCAGGGAAAATTGTTTCTGTAAAGGTAACTGATGCAAAAACTTGGAGTCTAGATGGAGAAATTTATGAATGATCCTATTATAGAAAAAGTAGAAGACTTAGTTTCTATCATTAAAAATAGTGAAGAGTATCAACAATATATGATGTTAAAAGAAAAAATTCAAAAAAATATAGAATTAACATCTTTAATTGAAAACATTAAAAGAATTCAGAAAGAATTAGTAAAAAAAGAGGCCAATAAAGAGGATATTAACGAACTAGAAAAAGAGTATTTTCATCTTTTAGAAAAATTAAATCAAATTCCTTTATATGTAGATTTCAAAAATACTCAAAGAAGCTTAAATGAAATCTATCAAAGTATCAAAGAGCAATTAGATGATTATTTTAATAAAGTTTTTAATTAGGAGTATATATGGTAGAAGAAGTAGAATATTATCTTGATCAAATTTTAAAACAACAATTATTAGATTTTGGTATTCAAAATAATCAGCTTATTTTAGAAAATATTCGTAATCAAATATATTCTTTATTATTTCATTGGAATGATGAAGAAATTAGAAATACCATTTTACTAACAGGTTTGGAAGAAGGATGCTATTATTTACCGGAAGCAAATAATCTGATTCGAAGTTTTGTGGTTGTGACTATTCGTAATAGTTATCTAGAATCAGCTGGTTCTATTTCTTATAAACAATATGGCTTTGAAAGGCAAATTTCTGATCGTGAAGATGAAACAAACAATTTAAAAAATGAAATGAAAATAGTCACCTCCCGCGCTATTCAATATTTTAAGGATTTGGATTTTTCTACTCTAGCTGTAAAAATTCATCTAAAACCTGAAGAAGATTATTATCAAAATATTTTTATTAAATATCCAGATAGTTATCAGGTATTAAAAATATTAGCAAATACGAAAAAAAATGAAGAATATTTTGAAAAAATTAAAGTAACGAAATGTAGCAATCTTTGTATTCAAGGAATAAATACTACTGGTGATAGGGAAAAATTAGTAACAGAAGATGGCTACAGTAAAGAAATTGGTTTAGAATTAACGAAAGCGCTTCAATCCTATTTACAACATCGTATTTCTTTTATTACTTATTCTTTTAAATATATTACTAGAAATTTTGAGAAGCTATTACGAATTCTTCAATTTTTATTAGAAAATGATCTTGTCTATGTAAGTAGTAATTATTATATTGCGAATGGTTATGTTGCTAAAAGGAAAAAATTACGAAGAGTTCCGCATACGGATCAAGAAAGAAATTTAAATTTCAGAGATATAACAGGTCTTTCTAAAAGACATGCTAAAGAAATAAATGTAGCTAGAAAAGAGCATCGTATTTAGGTGTTCTTTTTTTCTTTGTGACATAAGGAGTCATTTTTGTTTCCTAAAAGGTCAAACTTTAGTTGATAGCAATATTGCATCTAAAACTGGATTTTTGTAAACATTTTACCTAGTTAGCATACATTAAATTAGAGGAGGGATATTATGGCAAATACTCGAGAGATTGTAACAAAAGCAGTTGTTGGAAAAGGTAAAAAAAGCTTTACTACAACCAAAACAGTAACTCCTGAATGTGTGCCAACAACTATTTTAGGATGTTGGGTTATTAATCATAATTTTAAAGGATATAGAACTGGTAATAAGATCAATATCGAAGGTAGTTATGACGTTAATATCTGGTATTCTTGTTCAGGAGATACAAAGACAGAAGTCGTGCGTGAAACCACTAATTATTTAGAAGAGGTTAATGTTCCAAGACAGGATAGTACTGATATCACAAATGAAGATATCATTATTCGTAGTTTGAAACAACCATCATGTACAAGAGCAGAGATTGTCGATGGTAAAATTGAATACACTGTTCAAAAAGAACTTGGTATCGAAATTGTTGGTGATGTCAAAGTAAAAATCGCTTATGACGAGGAAGAAGATCCTTGGGAAGTTATTATGGATGATGTAGATGATAGCGACATCCAAAATGCAGAAGAGCAAATTGAACAAGAAGTGAACGAAGAGTATCTAGATTAAGCTAGATGCTTTTTTTAATAGATTTTTCTTTTCTTACATAGGATGAATTAGGTGATAATATGGAGTATGCAGCAAATAAACCTTATCCAAAGATAGAAGTAAAGGAAAAAAATCTTTTTTATGCACAATTATTATCCGAAGATTATGCTGGTGTGATTAGTGAAGCAACAGCAATTTACCAATATGTTTATCAAAAAATGGTAAACTTTCAAAGTAATATCCTATTTTCGGATACTTTATTAAAAATAGCGATTGTTGAAATGAAACATTTAGCATTATTAGGAGAAACCATTACTTTATTGGGATCAAAACCAAAGTATCAGTTTGTTGATGCATGTAATCAACTACATAATTGGAATAGTAGTTTTATTTATTATCATACGGACATTATATCTATGCTCAAGTATAATATTCGCATGGAACAAAATACAATTTTAAATTATCAACGTCATATTGTTATGATTGATGATCCTTATATTAAAAGATTATTAAATCGTATTATTGAAGATGAAATTATTCATATCCAATGTTTTCAGACTTTATTAGTAGAATATGAAAAATAATAGTGTTAATAAAAAATAGTTGACAGTGGTTAAAAAAATATGTATAATGAATTTATATTTAGAAATGGAGGAGAACTATGGCAGTTAAATTAAGATTAACTAGAATGGGTGCTAAGAAAAGACCTAGTTATCGTATTGTAGCTAGTGATTCTAGACAAAAAAGAGATGGAGAATATCTAGAATTAGTAGGAACTTATAATCCTATTGCAGATGAAACAAAGATTAATGAAGAAGTTGCACTAAAATGGTTAAGAACTGGTGCACAACCTTCTGATACCGTTAGAAATTTATTTTCTAAAGCTGGTATTATGAAAAAATTTGCTGAAGAAAAACAAGGTAAATAATTATGAATTTAGTGGAGTTAACAGAGTTTTTAGTAAAATCGCTTGTTATGAATCAAGAGAATGTATCAGTAAAAGAGTTTGAAAGTGATGAAGAGAATACTATTCTTATTCAAGTATTAGTTGATAATGATGATATGGGAAGAGTTATTGGTAAAGGTGGAAAACTTGCCAATGCTATTAGGACTTTAGTTCAAGCAAGTAGTTATATTAAAGATAATAAAAAAGTAAAAATCAATATTGATAGTTTTTAAAATCAGTATTGATTTTTATTTTAGGAAAATAGTAGTACTTACATCTATAAACATTAAAATAATGAATAGATAGGTTATCATTTTTGGTATTCTAATAACTATTTTATCGGTAATTGGTTTTAATACATATAATACTAGAATGCTAGCAATTCCCCATATATTTGCGGTTTCTAATGATATATAGGGTCCAATATGAAATTTATGTTTTTCATAGTTCCAAAATGTTTTATGAAATAATAATTCAATTGTATATCCTCCTATTAATTCAATTATGGTAAGAAAAATCATGCATAACAAATAAGTAGTAAAAATTTTCCAAATTTTTTTCTTTTTCCAACCGAAATTATCTATCCATTTGCCTATTAATAGAATGATTACTACACCAAAACCATATACAGGTGTCCACCATCCATAGAGAATTCCACTAGTAAATCCAGATACGAAGAAGGTTTCTATTAGGTGTCCTAAAATAGCATATAGGAAAAAGTAATTTATATAATACATTGTATCACCTTTATTAGCATGTCCTAAAATAACGAAAATATTTTAATAAGTAATTGATTCATTTTCATTGGAATAGGGAAAGAATTGTTCTTTTTTTCTTTTCTCGTTGTAGGATTTCAAAAATTATATTATAATAATTATATGTTAAGGAGATTAGTATGGAAGAATTAAAACATGTTGCAATTATTATGGATGGAAATGGTAGATGGGCTAAAAAAAGAGGTCTCAATAGAAGCATGGGACATAAAGAAGGAAGCAAAGTATTGGAAGAATTATGTTTACATGCAGTTTCAAAAAAAATTTCTTATTTATCAGTATTTGCATTTTCTACTGAAAATTTTAAACGAAGTAAAGAAGAAGTAGATTTTTTAATGAATCTTTTTATTGAAATGTTTCGTAAAAAATTTAAAGAGTTACATAAACATGGAGTAAAAGTTGTTTTCTCAGGTAGAAGAGAACCATTGCGTCAAGATGTGTTAGCTAGTATGGATGAAATTGTTGAAAAAACTAAAGATAATGATAAATTAGTATTCAATATTTGTTTGAATTATGGCGGACATACTGAAATTATTGATACTACTAAGAAAATTTGTCAAAATGTTATAGATGGTAAAATTACTTTAGATGATATTGATGATAATTTATTTTCTAAAGAATTATACCAGGATTTACCACCGATTGATTTATTAATTCGTACTAGTGGAGAGTACCGTGTTAGTAATTTTATGCTATGGCAAATGTCTTATAGTGAGTTTTATTTTACAGATACTTTATTTCCAGATTTTCATAAAGAAGAATTCGATAAAGCAATCTTAGCTTATTATGAACGAGATCGTAAATTTGGAGGTGTTAAACTTGAAAAATAGAATTATCAGTTCGATTATTTTAGTATTAATTTTTGTTCCTTTTATTCTAAAAGGGGATATTTACTTTACGGGATTGATTTTGACAGTTGGTTTAATTGCTTTTAAAGAATTATTTGATTTAAAACTAAAGAAAAAGAAATTATCTTTACTAATTGAAATACTGGCTTATTTAGCAGTTGGATTCTTAATTTTAAATAATTATCAAAGTAAAGAATTTGTGCTTGTATTAGATTATCGTATTTTAACTTTTTTGATTTTTATTTTTATGATTCCATTGGTACTAGTTGGGAATAATGAAAAGTATAATTTACAAGATGCTCTTTATTTATTAGGTAGTGTTTTATTTATTGGTCTTTCTTTTAACTTAGTCATTTTAATTCGTAATTATTCTATTAATCATTTTATTTATTTTGTAGTCATTACTTTTTTTACCGATATTTTTGCTTTTTTTACAGGCAAGTTAATTGGCAAAAATAAATTAGCAGAATATATTTCTCCTAACAAGACTATTGAAGGATTTATTGGTGGTACTATTGTGGGGACTTTCGCAGGAATCAATTATTATTTTGCTGTTATTAATAGTCAAGCTCTATTTATTCCTGTTTTTATTGCGACATTTACGTTATCTTTAATTGGACAAATAGGGGATTTAATCTTTTCTCAAATTAAAAGATATTATCAACAAAAAGACTTTTCTAATTTAATACCAGGTCATGGTGGGATTTTAGATTTATTTGATAGTTTAATTTTTGTCATTATTACATCTATTTTATTCATATCTATTTTATAGGAGGAAATATGTTAAATTTAATTTACTTTATTATTATTTTAGGAGTAATTGTTTTAGTACATGAATTTGGGCATTTTATCTTTGCTAAAATATTTGGGATTTATGTTTATGAATTTGCAATTGGAATGGGTCCTAAATTGTTTCATTGGAAGAGTAAGAGTGGAGAGACGGAATACTCTATTCGTGCTATTCCTATTGGTGGATTTTGTTCACTAGCTGGGGAGGATTTAGATAGTGATGATCATGAGAAAATTCCACTAGATCGAAGATTGCAGTCTAAACCTGTATGGCAAAGATTTTTAGTTATGTTTTTTGGGGCAGGTAATAATTTTATTTTGGCATTGATTTTACTTTTTGTGATTGCATTTGGTTGGGGTGCTGTTTCTTCTAAACCTATTATTTCTGAATTAGTTGACGATAATCCTGCTATTAAAGCTGGTCTTGAGGTTGGAGATTATATTTTAGAAATTAATGGTCATAAAGTAAAAACAAATGATGATGTTTCTATTTATTTACAAGTAGAAGATAAAAGTAAACCAATTACTTTTACGGTAAAAAGAGATAACAAAGAACTTGATATTGATGTAACACCAGTCAAAGAAGAAGTGGATGGAAGTACTATTTATCGAGTTGGAATTATTTCTGAGGGAAAACTTGAACATGGATTTGTACCAGCTATTCGTTATGCATTTATTAAAATGGGAGCTTTATTTAGACAGATGGTAATTACTTTAAAAGGATTATTTACTGGAGGATTATCTGTAAATCAATTAAGTGGTCCTGTAGGTATTTATAATATCATTGGTACGCAAGCTAGCTCAGGATTGGAAAATATTTTATATTTAATTGCTTTGTTGAGTGTTAATGTCGGATTTATTAATTTGATACCATTTCCTGCTTTTGATGGGGGAAGAATCTTATTCTTAATTATTGAAAAGATTAAAGGAAGCCCTGTAAAACCAGAAACTGAAAATAAAATTCATACAATTGGTTTCATTTTATTACTAGCTTTAATGATTTATATTACCTTTAATGATATTTTAAAATTATTTTAATGATAACAAGCCAATTCTTTCTACTATTAAAAAGCCTCTAGATTTTTTTCTAGAGGCTTTTTTCAATAAAAATTTAAATCTTTATTCTGTTATAAAACCATTTGTTTTAAACTTAGAAATAATTTTATCTACAGATACGGATCCTTTGATTCTAGATGATATTGTTTCTTCTATTCCATCATGATAGAAAATTACAGTGGGAGTACCACTAATACTTGTGCTATCAAATAATTCATCTTTCTCTTTTTGTGTAATATGATCTGTATTTATGTATTTAATTTCTATTTTATAATCTTCAGCAACTTGTGTAATTTTAGGTTTAAAACTAATACAAGCACTACATTTTGTTCTCATAATTTCTAAAATAAAAGTTTCTTTCTCTTTTATTAAATTTTGATATTCTTGATAATTAATTTCTACCATATAATCTTTTTTACATCCTGTAAACATAAATAAACATAATAGAATTATTGATAATTTTATATATTTTTTCATTTACCCACCTCGTCTATTCCAGTATAGCATAAAACTATCAAAATTTTTCTTTTTTTTTCATGAACTTATGTTATAATGTAACTAGAGTAAAATAGGAGGTAGTGTTATGATACTTAGAAAGCCATATGCTTTTTTAATTAAGTACTTTCAGAAAATTAATATTTTGTTACTACTCCTTGTTGGAATTATTTTTTATCAAAACTTGCAAATTCATCAATTTGTAAATACTTATTTAGAAACTAGTATTTATAATCCTGCTATCGATTCTATTCAGCACTATGCTAATATCTATATTTATTTAGCTTTTATTGCTACTATAGTTATTTCTGGCATTTTAATTTATTTGCTTCGATATAAAGATAAACCATATCTTAGTTATGTTTATATTTTAGTTGCTAATTTTCTTACTTTTGCTTTCTTTCTATATACTGATAATTATTTTACTTATCAAGTAGTAGAAGGATATAATTTAATTGCGATTAAAATTGTGAATGACTTGTTATTTATTTCTACTTTATTTTATTATCCAATGCTTTTCATTTTATTAATTCGTTCCATTGGAATTGATTTAAAAAATTTTGGATTTCAAGAAGATAAAGAGTTTGCAGAGATTAACGAGAGTGATCGTGAAGAAATAGAGGTACAGGTTGGTTTTGATAAAGATCGTTATCTTCGTAAATTAAAATATCGATTACGTTACTTTAAATATTTTTTCTTAGAACATACTGTTTCGTTATCCATTGTTTTTGCTATTGTGTTTGCAATCTTTGGTTTTAATGTATATCAATATTTCTTTGTTGAAAATAAAATCTATAACATGAATCAGACATTTGAATCGAATAATTATAAAATTAAGGTTAGTCATACCTATTTAACAGATAAAGATTTTACCGGTAATATTATTACGACTCAAAATACTTATTTTATTTTAGTAGATTTGAATATTGAAAATTTACTTTCTATTTCTAGAGATTTTGATATTCAAAAAATGTTATTGTTTGTGGATAATGATTATTATGTTCCTACTACTAGATTTAATTCTTATTTTTCAGATATGGGTAATTTATTTATTGAACAATCTTTAAAAGCAAAGGAAAAAACCTCTTATCTACTTATTTATGAGGTTCCTAAACCTTCAGAAGATGCTAACTTTATATTAAAGTATCAAGATGTAAGTGGAGATGGAAAATTAATTCGTGTTAAAATGAAGGTACAAGATATTAGTTCTTTTAAAGAAAAAGGTCAGTCTAGTATCAATCAAACTTTTACGATTCCTATTAATTTATTAGAAAGTATGACTTTTCAACTTTCTAGTTATCAGTTATTAGATAGTGCTTATTATACTTATCAAGAATGTAGCCCTGATAGTTGTCCTATCTATCAGGGTACAGTAAATGCTCTTCCGGGACAAAAGATTTTGTATATTAAAGGAACCTATGAAAGCGAAACTAAACAAGAATTTTTAAATTTTTTCCTCAAATATGGAAAAATCCGCTATGAAATTGATGGAGAATATAAATGGATAACTTTAAAGAATGCTGTTAATAAAAATTATCGTGGTGGTTATTTATATTTTACCGTTCCTGATGAAATTCAAAATAGTAATAAGATAGATTTTGTATTTACTATCCGTACTTATCAGTATTTTTATACTTTGAAAGGAGAATAATATATGAAAAAAATAATACTTAAGTTAAGAAAAAATAAAAAAGCTTTTTTTGCTGTTGTGGTTGGGTTAGCTCTTATTTTGGTTGGATGGTTATCTTGGGTTTTCTTTTTCTCCCGTTATTATATTTTTCATAATCAAGAAAAAGATTTTCTAGATGCTGCTAAGCGTTATTATGAATTTAATGAAATGTATTTGCCAAAGAAAGGAGAAACTAGAGAAATTACGCTTCAAAATTTATATGATTCTGAACATATTAATACATTATATATACCTAAAACTAGAAAAACTTGCGATAGTGAACAAAGTTGGGTTAGAGTATATCAAAATGAAGATGGAGAGTATCAATATGCTACTTATCTAAAATGTGGAAGATTTCAATCTCATATTGATCATGATGGCCCAGAAATTACTTTAAATGGTGATATTGATATAATTATCCCTTTAGGTAGTGAATATCAGGAATTAGGAGTTAGTAAAGTTTATGATAAAAAAGATGGAGATTTAGATGCTAGTTTGGTTACTATTGATTCTAGTAGTGTAGATATTACTAAAATAGGGACTTATCCAGTTACTTATACTGTTCGTGATCATTCTTTTAATAAGACAGTTGTTACTAGAAATGTAACAGTAGCACAAAACTTAACAGATATTGTACGTAATAATACAGATGATAGTAATTATTATAGAGGACTTAATCCTAATAATTATCTATTATTTTCTGGTATGCTTTTTAGAATTGTTAATGTCAATGAAGATGGAAGTGTTAAAATTGTATCTTATGATAATATCTCTAATATTCCATATGGACCATTAGAAACAGATTATGATAAGAGTAATATTCCTGTATGGTTAAATAAGGCTTTTTATAATTCTTTAAATAATCCTGATCAATATGTTGTTCAAGATAGTAAATGGTGTTTAGATTATGCAGATTTTGAAAATTATGTATCTGATACTTGTACAACAACCACTACCAATAAAGTCGGCTTATTGACATTATCTGATTGGAATAAGAGTATGGAAAATGGGGCTACGTATTTAAATACTGTTGGGGAATATTGGTTATTAACACGACAAAATGCTCATTATGTTTATATTCATAGTATGATGTCTGGAGGAATTGATGAGGTTAAAAGTACATCTTTAAATGGAGCTAAACCTGCACTAAATTTAAAGAGTGGTTTATATATTACTTCTGGTAATGGTACTAGTGGTAATCCTTATCGATTAGGTGATTATTCTTATGGAAAAACTCATGATTTAGTTAATTCTAGATTAGTAGGAGAATATATTAACTATTCAGGTATGATATTTAGAATTGGTGGTTTTGATGAAGACCATAATACAAAATTGGTATCTGTTCTTTATTTAGGTAATCTTTCAACACAAAAATATTTTTATTCTAGTTATCAAAATGAAGATAATATTATGAAATTTAATCCTAAACAAGAAGGAAATATTGGTTATCAATTAAATAATGAATATATTGATTTTATTGATGATAGTTTGATTGTTAATCACGATTATTCTCTTTATCAATATGATGAGAATGTTGATTATACTCATTATAAAGTAGATAGTACTTTTAAAAGTAAATTGAGTATTCCATCTAGTTTTGAATTATTTTCTGGAGTTAATGAATCTTATAATTCTCAAGTTAATTACTGGTTATTAGATTATGTTGATGAACAAAATGCATTTATGATTAATAGCTCAAATGGTAGAACTTTTAATATTGGTAAAGGATTTTATGATTCCAATGCATTTAAAATCGTATTTTATTTAAAGAATACAGCTAAAATTTCTAGTGGTAATGGTACTAGTGTTGATCCATACTATGTAAAATAAGAGGTGTTACATGAAGAAGTCAATAAAAAGAATGATATTATGCGCTAGTTTACTAGTTATTATATTAATCGGATTAGTTATTTCTATTCTATTCTTAAAAAATTCTAATTTGGTGAAAAAAGAGGATTATTATACTTTTGAGTCTAGGATAGATTTAACGAATACTTATAAAATAGCTGATGCTGAGACAGTAGGGTGGATTCAAGTACAAGGTACAAATATTGATTATCCTGTAATTAGTGAAACTAATAATGCTTATGCTACTGGAATAGATTATGTATGGAGAACTAATAGTTATAAAGAAGGTGAAAATAGAACTGCTATTTATGGACATAATATCTTAAATGTTAGTAGTAATCCAATTATTAATGGAGAAGAACATACTAGATTTGAACAATTGATGGGTTTTGTTTATGAAGATTTTGCTAAAGAAAATCTATATATTCAATATACTCATGATGGGAAAGATGATATTTATAAAATTTATGCAGTTACTTTTTTATATTCTGATGATGATATCGGTGAAAGTTATCGTGATAAAGATGAGTTAAAAAAATATATAAATAATGTAAAAGATGCTAGTATTTATGATTATGATGTTGATGTAGATAGTAGTGATGAGTTAATATCTTTGATTACTTGTACGAGATATTTTGGTCGATTTGGGAAAACACAGTTTAAAGTTGATGCTAGAAAATTAAGAAAAAATGAGAATATTGAAAAATATTCCGTTTACATAAATGAAAATTATGATATAATTAAAGAAAATAGGGAGGTTAAATAATGAATTGCCGATTATTTAGAAAACTAAATTCTTTTATTTTCTTTTTTTTATTGATATTGTTGTCTATAGAAAATGTGAATGCTGTGGAATTGGACCAATTTACTGTTACTAAGGATACTGTTATTAATGAAAAAAATGGAAGAAAAACAATTTGTTTAGTTGATGATATTTATGTAGGTGCTATGGGAACTACTTATGATATTTCTGGGGCAGGAAGCAATGTCTCACTTAATTCAATTATCAAAAGTGATGTATTTGGTAATAATAGTCCAAAAAATTGTTTCTGTTCTAAATTTAATGGTGCCTGCTCAAATGGAGTAGGAGTAAATCCTATATGTAATGGTGCAAATAGTTTTGATGCTAATGCTACACTTTCTTCTTGCGCTATTGATGCTGTTGAGGGTAATAATTATACGTATACTATATGTTATCATCCATCTTATAATGATGCAGCTGGAACTTTAAAAAATACTATGACCCAAAAATTAAATGGTGAGAGCTATACAATTACGATGGATTTAAGTGAAAAATATATAAGTTTAGCAGATAATATTACTGTTGAATATTGTGCTGAAGATAATTGTAATGTAGATGATGCTACTGGATTACCACGAAGATATGATAGAATAATTAAGAGAGATGCTGGAAAAAGTACTTTTACCATGACGATTCCAGCTGATACTGTATATTATTTGGTATTTAAAGGAGATTTGGGTGGTGCTTGTGGTAATGCATATTTAGGATATTATCAAGGAGTAACTCCTTCTAATGTATCTAATAGACTTTATAATAGTGATATATGTAAATGGATGCGTGAAAGATTTCCAGGTAGAAACAATTGGTTGGCTAATTTTTTATATGATTGTTATTCTGAAACTATTTCTAAAAGTAAACTAACTTATCTTGATGCTCATATCAATGAAAAATGGAATTTAGTTAACGAAATATTAAATGCTGACATTAATCCTGACAATAATGCCTCTATAGATACTTTTACTTGTCAGTTTGATGCAACTCAAAACAAGAAGACTGATACTAATGCACCAGTAGCAACATATAAAACAGTTTTAAGAGAAGGTAAATATTGGAGTGCAATGTGTACTGAAGAACTTTATTTAGAATATGATACTCCGAAAGCTGTTCAGGCGGGGGCTGGTTTTAGTTATGAGGCTACTGCTATTGTTAAAAGAACTTGTCAACCAATTCAAATTTCTCAACCGATTTTAAAAGATGAATGTCAATATGGAATTGAGTGTTGGGGTGGACCTACTAATCATACTGGACAATCAGGAGCTGGGCCAAATCAAGATTTTGATGATTGTATTGATACTTGTGATCAGGGGACATATACACAAGAATGTATTAATTCCTGCTATCAAAAAGTATATAAGAATAATAAACTTAGTAGTATTTCTATTAAACCAGAAAGTACTTTTTTAAAGAGTACGAATACGGAATCTTATCAAGCTATTTTTGTTGCTCAAAATTCTAGAACAAAGATTGGAGGAACCAAAGAAAATCGAGGTAATCCACATACCTTAAATCCTGTTAGTAGCGAATGTGTTGTTTCTGGAAATAGCAATTCTGGTTGGTGGCAGGAGAATCATAACAATGAAACAGGTGAAGGGCCTTGTGGCATTACTTGTGATGCTACATCATGTACTTCCGAGCATGATGTAAATTTTGTATATTTAGATAGTTGTAATGGAACAAGTGAAGATGAAGCTACAAAATGTTATGAAGTATTTAGAAGCGGTACTGATTGTGTTGATGATCCTACTGGTGAATTTTACAATGAGGTAACAGATTCTTATCTAGAATACAAGGATGTTTTATCTGCTATTCAAAAAGTTGATCCTGATAAACTTAAAAATGAAATATATACAATGACTATTGATGAAAAATATAATACAAATGATATTATTCAGACCGTATTTAGTAATACAGGATCTGGTAATAGAATTTATTCTTCTGAAACGGACGATGTTAAACGCAATGAAAATACTGGTACAAATGTTGTGATAGCTGCTGTTTCAAATGATACTGATTTAAGTGGCTTAAATTCCGAAGAGAGAAGTGGGGTTAGAGATGGGTTATCTACTGATAGTTATACTTTAACTAGAACAATCAATTTGAAGATTGGTGCTGCTTATATTACTAGAGATGGTTCATTTAATAATGATAAGGGTGCTTTAGATTCTGCTAAAGATGTAGTTTATAATACAACGGTTGAGCTTACGGATACTGAAAAAGACAAAAATTATTTATATTTTGGACCTTATAATAAATATTTTACTAGTTTTGCTACTAAACTAGGTATCAATAACTATAAAACATGGCCTTATTATGATGAAACTATCCCTCTATCAAAATCAACTGCTGAGTATGAGAAAAATATTAAAGTTGAGTTACAGAATATTGGTACTTGGAATCAATGGGGTAAAGTTTCTAATAATGATAGCGTAGATATTCAATGTTTCTATGGTACTTCTCCAGATGATTGTGGATTAATTTGTCCATTTGATGATGATAAATCTTTAGGAGGTATTCAATATATTTTTAGACCAATAGAGTTAACAGATGTATTCCCAAATAACAGAGATCCTAGATTTAATTGGACGGGAACTATCATCAATGATACAGCAACTGGTGCAGCTATTTCGAAAAATAGTAGTCGTTCATTCTATTATGGTGCTGAAGATGTTAATCCTGATGCTTTGACCTCAGTTATTCAAAATAAAGGAAAATCTATTTACGATGTTACAGTTGATTCTTCAGAAGTCGATTATGAGTTTGTTTTGACGAAAGAAAATATTCGTAATATTCGTGATTATAATAAGCACGTAAAGGATTATAACAATGATGGAAATCGAAACTATTTAGATTATAATATGAGTTGTCATGAAAATAGTAAAGGAATGCAAGTTTGTACAAGTAGATTTTTAGATAATGTGAACGGTAATAGTGGTACGGAGGAAAGTGATTCATTTATTACTTATAGTGTTACTGGATATAGTATGGACAATAGAAAGCTTCTTGCAGGATGTAATAATGCTATTAATGGTACAAATTGCGATACCAGTATATTTGGTGGACGTTAGGAGGTATGTATGAGTAAGGGAATGGCGTTAGTTGGAATTATTATTTTGGGAGTATTAACATTAGCTGTTGTTAATATTGTACAAAATTATCAGACAGGAAATGAGCTAGACTATTATTTATTAGAAGAAACAACAGAGGCGGCAATGCTAGATGCTGTTGATAGTTCTTATTATCGTGTTGGTGGAGTCATTAGAATGGATCGCGAAAAGTTTTTAGAAAGTTTTGTTAGAAGATTTGCTCAAAATGTTAATCGTGATCGTAATTACAAAATTAGAATTTTGGATTTAAATGAAACACCACCTAAAGTAAGTATTCAAGTAGGATCTAGCACAGTTGCAACATTTGCTGGTGAAGATTTTGATATTGTAAATAAGATAGATGCAATATTAGAAACAAAATACGAGGAAGATAGACTTCTAAAAGAAGTTTATGAATAGAAAGGGGAATTGTTATGAAAGGAAATATGTCAATAACAATCAAAAAATTTTTTACTAATAAAAATACAGTTACTATAGTAGGAGTACTACTTGCTGTAGTAGTATTATACGTTGGATATAATTACCGTATTAAATCAGCAATTAATCCAATTACTGTACCATATGCAACACAGACGATTCCAGCAAGAACGAAAATTACCAGTGATATGATAGGAAGTATCGAAGTACCTCCTGCTATGTTAAAAGGAAGCCCTATTACTGAGGTTTCACAAATTGTGGGAAAATATACAAATGTAAAAACAATTATTCCACAAGGTAGTTTGTTTTATAAAAGTAGCGTCGTATCACAAAGTGATTTACCAGATTCTATTATCTATGAATATCAAGAAGGTTATGTTTTAGTTAATATGAGTGTTAATACTGCTAATACATATGGTAATAAAGTATTTCCTGGTAATTATATCGATATTTATCTAAAAGCAGTTAATAGAATTGATGAAGCAAATATTACAAGTGATACACAAGATAAGATTATGGTAGGAAAACTATTAGAAAATGTTAAAGTACTTGATGTAGTAGATGCAAATGGAGATAGTGTATTTGATAATCCTGAGGATATTAAAACACCTTCACAGATTATCTTTGCAGTACCTGAAGAGTATCATATCTTACTTCGTAAAGCTATGTATTTAAGAACATATGAAGTTACTTTAATACCAGTTCCAACAGCTGAGTCAACGAAAGAAAATCCTGGTGAAGTAGCAGTTGCTAATGAAGCATTAAGAGATTTCATTAATAGAGTTACTGTATGGACAGATGATACTTCTACAACAATTCAGTAAATAAGAAAAAGAATAAATGGAGGGGTCCTATGAAAGACAATATGTTTGAGCAACTTGATTTTGGAGCTTTTAAGGAATATATTGACAATGATGACATTACGGATATCTCTTATACTAATAATGGACAAATTTGGGTTCGTTCTTTGGAAAAAGGTTCTTACCGAGTTGAAAATCCTAATATCAATAATAGCGTAGTGGAGAAATTAGCTTTTCAATGTTCAAATGTTATGGGAACTACTTTCAATAATGCTAGCCCCTTCTTGGATGCTGAAAGTCCAGAATTACGTTTGAATTTTGTGCATGAATCAATTGCAACTAATGGAATTGCATTAGTTATACGTAAGACTCCAGCTAAGATTCGTTTAAAAGAGGAAAATCTATTACAAGAAGATTATGTTACTAAAGACATTCATGATTTTTTAATAAAATGTGTTTTAGGCCACTGTAATATTATTGTGTGTGGGGAGACTGGTAGTGGTAAAACTGAGTTTGTTAAATATTTGGCTAGTCATACTAAAGAAGATGAAAAAATTATTACGATTGAGGATACTTTGGAACTTCACTTGGATCGTATTTATCCACATCGTGATATTGTAGCAATGAAGACGAATAATATTGCTTCTTATTCTGATGTATTAGTTACTTGTATGCGACAAAATCCAAAGTGGATATTATTATCAGAAGTTCGTAGTGCTGAAGCAGTTAGTGCTGTTCGTAATTCCATATCTTCTGGACATAATATCTTATCTACTATCCATTCTGATAAAGCAAGTGCAGTTCCACATAGAATGTATTCTTTGATGGAAACTGATTTGGATGTTGATCAATTCTTAAGTACAATTTATCGTTATGTACAGCTTGCTGTGCATATAAAAGCTTATTTTAGTCCAAAGTATGGCAAGTTTCATCGTGAGATTGATGAAATTACAGAGTTTTATATCGATGATGAGACAAATGAACCTGTTTATAATGTTATCTATCAAAAGACTATGACAGGTAAAATTATTAAAAAACAACCTAGTAAACATTTAATTGATTATTTGGCAGGTCAAAATATTGATGTTGGAAATACTACTTTTTCTTCAGAATCTGGAAATGCTGTAGGAAGTGGTATAAATGAAGAATTTGATTTAGATAAAATTGTAGAAGAAAATAAAATAGAAGAAGTTCCTACTGTTGCTCCAACTACTACTGTAAATACTGTACCTAATATTCCAGTAAATTCTAATTCTAATTCTACTGTAATATCTAGTCCTGTTAATCCAGCAATTCATTCTGTCAATTCTGCAGAAGGAGAAATTAGAAGAGTACCACCTTATGTAATACCTTCTCCAATTGCAACTAATCCAACTTCTATTAATCCGCAGACTCATAATTTTTCAAGTGGCAATATGAGTTATAATCCAGAGAACTCGTAAAGGGGTGTAAGTTATGGAATTAATTATTATATTATTAATTACTTTATTTGTATTAGTTTATCGACAATATCGAGGACAAAACGTATATAAATTTATTACAGAACAAGCAAGTATTGTCTATGATAAATTTGCTCCTTACTCTTTTAAAGTAGTAAGAGAAAAAACCAAAGAACTAGGACAGGAATATACACCAAAACAGTATATTACACAGTCTATTGTTTTTACTATATTTGCTGGTGTTATTTCTTATCTTTATTTTTATAATTTATTGATATCTATTATTTATATCTTACTTGCTAATGCATGTATACCTTATTTAGCATTTCTAAGATGTAAAAGAGTATATAGTGAATTTATTTTTGAACAAGTTCAAGTTTATACAACAAATACTATTATGGAATTTGCTACTACTCAAAGTTTTGTTAAATCACTAGAAGGAGTTGTAGCAAGTGGTGTATTAGAAGATCCTGTATTAACTGATGTTAATATGATGATATCTTTAGCTTATCAAAATGGTTCTATTGATGAATCTATTCAATTTATGAGCAGTAAATATCCATATTATATTGTCAAAAATATGCATCAATTATTTTTACAGATTACTAAAGAGGGTGCCAAGGATTCTGGAGAATCTTTAGAAAATATGCAACTTGATATCGATATGCTTGTAGAAAGTGTATATCGTGATAGAATAGATAGAGCTAATTTCCACAAATCTTTCTTAAAATATGGTGTTATGTTATATTTGATGGTTATGTTAGTACAGTATTTATTAGGTAGAGAAACCTACATTGCGATACTAGGAAACCCGTTAATGTTATTAATATTGCATGGTGTATTAATAGTAAATAGTTATTTTCTTCTTAAAGGAGAAAAATATTATAACGAGAATGTAGGTGCTGAGTAATGGAAGTAATTATTTGTGGGGCGTTAATTCTTGGGGTATTACTTTATAATAGAACGGTAGATGGTAAGAAATTTATTCAAGATAATCAAGTTGTCTTTCAAATGTTAAAAGAAGAGGATTATGATTTCTTAGTAGCAGCTAAATATGGTGATAGTGTAGATCCTAATGTTTTATTTAATAAAAGAATAAAAATGGCATTTCTAGTTATTGTAGTTTTCTTGTTTATTTTTTTGACTGAGCTTAGTGCTATTAATATTGTGTTATCTATTTTTGTTGGATATTTAGTTTTTAAATCAAATTATACGTCTTTAAAAAAATATTATAAGAGACATTTGCATGATATTGATGTTATGCTTCCTTATTACTTAAAAGGATTAGAGATTTTGATACAACATTATACTGTACCAGTTGCACTTGCTAAATCAATTGATGATGCTCCTGATATTTTTAAACCAGGATTAAGAGAAATGATTGCTAAAATAGATGCTGGTGATTATAGTATTGATCCTTATATGGAATTTGCTAATCAATATCCTGTTAGAGATTCTATGAGAATGATGAGACTTTTATATCGTCTAGGTTTAGGTAAACAAGAAGATAAGCAGGAAAGATTATTAATGTTCTCAAGAACTGTATCTAATTTGCAGGCTAAAGCGAGAGATCAAAAATATAAAGAAAGACTAGCTCATATGGAAAGTCAAACCATGGTTATGTTAATAGCAACTGGTGCTGGTGTTATGGTACTTATTTTGATTTCTATGATTTATATGTTTGCTAATATTTAAAATGATATTCCATAGTAGATGATTGCGACAACATAAAAAAAGTTAAAGATTATAATGTAAGTTATTTACTTACATTTTTTTTGACATAAAACGAATTGTCTTGTAAGTAGAAATATGCTATTATGTTATTATATGAGGTGTACAGTAATGTTTCATAATTCTCGATATTTAAAATATTTATTAGTCTATATAATTAATGTTTTTTTGCTTTTTTTAATATCTTCATTTTTCCACTTAATTAGTATGGATGATATATGGAGTTTTGGTTTTAGTTATAATATTGCTAATGGGTTAATTCCTTATCGTGATTTTAATATGATTGTGGGTCCTTTTTACAATATTTTAATTTCGTATTTTATAAAAGTTTTTGGAAATTATATTCTAATATTTAATCTTGCTAATAGTATTATTTGTTCTTTAATACTCACTTTTGCATTTTATAAATTACCAAAGAAATTAGATTTTGTATATTTAATTATGGTAATTGGTCTATCTCCCTGTATGTTTACCTATAATACTTTTTGTGCTGTTTTAGTATTGGCAATTTTAATATTAAATGATACCAATATTAAAATAAAAGATTTTCTTATTGGTATTATTATTGGTATGATTATTATGACTAAACAAAATATTGGTTTTGTTTTAGCTTTTATATATTTATTTATTAATAAAAGAAATTTAAAGGTGTTTTTTAGTATTTTTATTCCAATTATTCCTATACTTATTTATCTGATATTACACCATTCATTACTTTCTTATATTGATTTATGCTATTTGGGACTTACAAATTTTATGGATAACTTATATATAGATATTTATGGGGTATTCGTTCTTTTGATTGTTTATAGCCTTTTGATAAAAGATTATTTTCAAACTAAAAATGATAATATTTTATACATGATTGGTTTTTCAATTATTGTTTTTCCGATTGTTGATAATCATCATATCATTACTATGTTAATTCCTATTGTGTATTATATATTGTCACAGGATAAAAGCAATAGAAAATTTATTACAAAATATTTTTTATTAATTGGATTCATTATAACAATTCTAATTATTCCTATTCCTAATTCGGAAATTTTTCCGATTGACAGTTATTTAAAATTTCAGAGAGTTACTGCTAATATGGATATATATTTGCCAGAATATTCATCTTATTTAAATAAATATAAAAATCAAAAAATATATTTATTTTTGGATAATTCATACTTAATTAAGCTTTATCGCAATGAAACTTTATCTTTTTATGATTTAATTAATGATGGAAATATGGGAAAAAATGAAAAAAAATATGTTCTTCAATTAGAAAATCAGTGTAAAAATGAAAAATGTTTATTTATATTGGATAATTCTTATTTTAATGATAAAAAATATACGCAATTATCTTTGATATATAAGGATTGGGTTCTTGAAAATGCTAATTATCTAGAAACATTACCATCTGGTGATAAAGTATATACTAGTTATTAAATAAATTTTAGTTATATTGTGTAAATTAATAAAAATAATAGTAGTAATCATTTAAATATGTGTTATAATATAAATATATACAATAAAGGAGGATGAGAAAATGAAAGAGGCAACTGGAGAATTAAATATGACTGTTGTAACAATTATTGCTATTGGTGCGATTATTGCATTTTTCTGGTTTATGTGGCCACAGATAAGAGGTACAATTACAGATCAATGGAATGCAATTGAAAAATGTAGTCAAAAAGATCAATATGGTAATTGTATTGAACGATAGAATAGTGTGGTGATAGTGTGAGAGATGCTATAAGTGGCGCAATGACACTGCAAATTATTGTCATTTTTATGATTATTATTAATTGTTACTTAGCTTTTAGTGTTAATTACACTAAAGCTTTTCGTGTAAAGAATGAGATACGTAGTATTATTGAAAAAAACGAAGGTTTTACTTGTTCAGCAAAGGATCAGATTAATGATTTAATGTTGAAAAATAATTATAAAATGAATTCTAAATTTGAAACTTGGTGTACTAATAATGGCTATCAAGTTGCTAGATTAGATGCAGGAAGCTTTTGCTATAAATATTCAAAAGTTGATGTAACTGGAACTTCAAATGATAATTCATTATATAAGGGTGCTTATTATACAGTTGCAACTTTTGTTAATGTAGATTTGCCATTGGTTAATAATGTGCTACCATTTGCTGGAAATTTATTTTTAGTAAAGGGAGAGACTGCTTTAATATTTTCATCAGGAGCTGTAGATGCACTTCCTAGCAGTTGTTCCTAGTAATCAATAGAATAGGGTGAAATTATGAATGTAATTATATCAAATGAAAGACAAACAGAATTATCAAATTTAGATATTGAAATTATTAAGTCTATTCATGGTATTTTTGAAGCAGATGAGTTAATTCAAATGTTTAGTAATTTCTTTTTTGGAAGAATGATATTGGATTTAACTGCTTTAAAGAATTATCAGGATGTTCGTAATCTTCAGAAATTGTCTATGTCTTTAGATGTTGAAAAGATAATAGTTTTACTTCCTGATACTCCTGAATGCTTATCTCCAAGATTTTTGTCTAGATTAATTTCAATGGGAATTTATAATTTTACTACTAATTTAGACGGCGTTAATTATTTATTAACTAATCCTAATACTTACCGTGATGTAGCTCATTTGCATCAAATTGATGATATCGATAGTACTACAACGACTACTAGTACAGAGGGTGGAAATACTGTTATTAATAATATTATTTCAACAGGTACTTTTATCCTAGGAATCAAAAATATTACCGATCATTCTGGTGCTACTATGTTAACTTATATGTTAAAACAGGAATTAAAAAATATGGGAAAAAGTGTTTTGGCTATTGAGGTTGATAAAAAAGATTTTCTATATTTTAATGATAAAGAATTATTATCTGTTAATCATGATCAGTTAGCAAATGAATTATTAAGGCATAAAGATGTTAGTGTTATATTGATTGATTTAAATAAAGATGGTAATATTGATGTATGTACTGAAGTTTTGTATTTAATAGAACCATCTACTATTAAATTAAATAAATTGATGAGGAGAGATCGCAAGATATTTGAAAAACTTGCTGGTAGAAAAGTGGTTTTAGCTCAAAGCATTTTATCAGATAGTGATATTAGGGAATTTGAATATGAAGCTAATATAAAAACTTTCTTCGTCTTGCCACCTTTAGATGAAAGAATGAATAATTCTGAAGTGTTACAGAACTTATTAAATAAGGTTGGAATTAATAATTATTAAAATATGTAAAAAATTGTCAATAAGTTTATAAGTAATTGACTAAATAAACAATTTATTATATGATTGTTTTGTAGATGAGGAGGAAGTTTATGAATAATTTAATACAAATTATGACTTGTCCAGATCATTTGGTACCTGTTTTTAGATTTCTAAAATATGGTATTTATCCAATTATTCAAATTGGTATTCCCATTATTTTAATTATTATGGGATCTATTGATTTAGGTAAGGCTGTTTTATCAAGCGATGATAAAGAAATTAAGGGGGCAACTAGTAAATTAATTAAACGTGCTATTGCCGCTATTGCAATTTTCTTTATTACTACCATAGTTTCATTGTTAATGGGAATGTTCTCTACTAGTGGTTCTGACGTAGAAACTAGTACAGGTGATTATAGTTGGGAAGATTGTTGGATCAATTTAAGTGATTAGTTACAAAAAATAAAAATAATAGCAAAATAGGTTTTGCTATTATTTTTTTTGTGCTATAATTATATTGGTTTATTGTATCACGAGGAGTGTTTTTATGAAATCATTATTTGTATTCAAAAAAGTTATTTGCTTTACTTTTGTATTTGTTTATTTTTTTATTTGTAATCCTACTGTATTTGCGGCAGAGAAAGTTTGGCCTTATAAAGATGAGTCAGATATAGTTGTTGATAATCAATATGAATATTGTTTTTATGAACCAGGTGGGGTTCATGTGAATGGAAAAATGGATGATGTAATTAGTCAATATTATAGTAATGGTATTTATGCTTTTATGTACGATTCTAAAAATAATAATTTATATTTTATAGCATCTAATGGGGATAAATGGCAAATAGTTAATAGTACGGTTGATTATACTTGGGATAGATCTGGTCTCAATCAAAAAATATCATTTGGATCTGATATTAAAGATTATTTAGTACAAGATGGGGTACTATCATGTAAAGAACTTATGTTTCTTGACAAAAGTCACGATTTGAAAATTGGCATTGATACTAAAGGCTTAGGGCTTCCTCTGTATGAAGATTCTACTTTAAAAGTTGCTGGTATTCATAAAGGAAAAAATAAAGTATCTGATGCAATGGCATGTAGTACTTATTTAACTAGTTTAAATATGATAAGTGCTAAGTATTCAAATGAATATGAAAGTTATTTAAGCCCTATGAAAGAATTAGGTAGTAAAAATGCAAATGAGATTGTTGATGATAGTGATGCTGCTGCGATGCAAGAAGCATGGGCAAACCTAAAAAGTTGGCAGGGATCTCTCCTAACAGATTTAGATAATTTACATTTGACTACTGCTTCAGATGATTCCAATGGATTTTCTGTTTCAAATTGCGAAAATGGTTTAGCAGATAAATATCAAGATTTGCAGCGAGTATTAAAACGTATTCTTGAAACAGGAAAAGGTTATTTTGACTCATTTCATGAAAGTGTTTCTCAAGCAGTTGCTTCTGGTAGAAGTGAATTAGAGGATGATTTACAGCAACTTTCTGAACAGAAAACGGAAATTGAAAATTCTATATCTGATACTAATCAATATTTTGATGAAATGAACATGGGTACAAACCTAAGTGATACTTCTTGTCAAGGTTTATTAGGACCTGATTTACTTAATGATCTATCAACTGTTTTAACTTGGATTCGAATTGCTGTTCCAATACTATTAATTATATTAGGTAGTGTAGACTTTATTAAACCATTATTATCAGATGATCAACAAGAATTACAAAAATCTACAGGAAGATTTATTAAACGTTGTGTTATAGCTGTAGCAATTTTCTTTGTTCCAACTATAATTATGTTGATATTAAGTTCTGTTGATACATTATTTGATTCCGCATGTGATATAAGGTTATGGTGATTATATGAATAAATTAATTTTTACTATGTATAATAGAGGTCTTATTTGGAACGCTATTAGGGGAATGTTTTCATGGCTAGATTCTATGGCTTATACTCTATTCGGTTGGGTAATGCAATTAGTTTTTGATATTGCGCAAGTTAGTACAAGCGATGCATTTAGTACTTTTTATACAGGAATACAGTCTAGAATATATGTCATAATTACAATTTATATGCTATTTAAAATTACCATTTCTATGTTGTCTTATTTAGTGAACCCAGATAGTATTAACGATAAAGAACGTGGTGTTGGAAAGATGTCAACGAGAGTGATTGTAGCTTTAGCAATGTTAATTTTCTTCCCAACAGGATTTCATTTCTTAAATACTGTGCAACCTCATATTATTGAGGCATTACCAAGAATAATATTACAAAAAAATGTTAATTCAGGTGATAATTTAGGTCAATCTTTATCTACTATGGGTTCTGATATTGCATTTAGTACTTATAATGGTGTGTTTTTTAATACCAATCGGGAAAATTTACCAGAGGGGGTCCATACAGTTTCTCAGGCAACGGATTATATAAATGAACCTGTCGATGGTGATAATAATAGCTATAAATATGAGTATATACCAATTGTTGGAATGATTACTGCTATTGTAATGACATTAATTATTCTTGGATATTGTATTGATATTGCGGTACGTGTTTTTAAACTCATTATATTACAATTGATTGCTCCCATACCTATTATTAGTTATATTGATCCTAAATCTTCAAAAGATGGAGCTTTTTCTAAATGGATAAAAATGGTAATTAGTGTATGGACAGAATTATTTATTAAATTGGGTTGTATTTATTTTATATTTTTAGTCATTTATGAGTTATTCCAAAGTAATGTCATTGGCAATTTAACTAGTGAGCTATTTGGTAATAGTGGCGTTCGTGGTGGATTAGTAATATTAGCTCTTATTATTGGTTTATTATTCTTCGCTAAAGATGCTCCAAAGTTTATTTGTGATGCCATGGGAATTAAAAGAAATGAAAATGGTAAGTTATTTGGAGGGTTAAGTAAAGTTATGTCTGCTGGTGCACTCGGTCTTGGTGCACTCGGTTCAGCTATTGCTTCAGGTAGAGCAAGTTATCTTGCTGATGAGGCTAATGGTAAGGATCATAATGTTCTTCGTGGAATGAAGAATGTTGGTGCTGGGCTTTTTGGAGCAGCTAGTGGTTTGGGTGCTGGGGTATCTGCAGCAGTAAATGCAAAGGATCATAATACAAAAGCTGTAATGGATGCTTTAGCTAAAAGAAATTCTGGAGTATTGGCAGCAGGTGCTGCGGGATCAACTTTATTGGGAAGGGCTGGTTCTTCTTTATCAGGATTAGTTGGAGGCGAAACTGCGGCAAATAGAGGAAAAAGGAATATTGCAGCACTTGAAGCTCAAAAGAGTTCTCTTGAAACTATTAAATCACGTGTAAGTGGAGAAATGGTAAAACAAGATTGGACTCAAGCTTTTCTATTGGATAAAGATGGTAATGCTTTAATGACAGATGTTGCGGGTGAAGGTGTTACAGGATCTATTAATTATAAAGACTTTATGGCACGTAAAAATGCTGCTGCAGCAGCTGGTGAAAAATCATTTGTTATTATGACTTCTGATGGTGCGCAAGAAATTTCTATGGCGGATGCAGAAAGATATCAAGGATTAATCCAAAAAGGAAATGAAGAGGATTATTTAATTCGTGGAGCTAGTCAAGATAAGATTTTAGCTGCTAATATTGGTGAAGCCGAGGCTCTTGGATTGCATGTTACTAATAGAGATTCTGTTAATGGTGCAATCGATAATTTATCTATTGAAATTGCTACTGCTAAACGTGAAAATGCAAAAAAAGAACAAAATGATAGATTTAGCGGTAGTGGTGGAAAATCATAAAAGATTTAGAAAGGAATGTGTGATATAAGTGAATAATAATTATTTAATACCTGCTAATACAAAAAGAGGACAGCTAATACTTGGGTGGTTTATGCCCATTGATTTAGCCATTTTTGGAATTGGAATTACTACTACTTTGATTTTGGTAATGATTTTACCAATGTCAATTACATGGGTAGCAGTATTAGCTATTATGCCTGGAATTGTTAGTGCATTATTAGTAACTCCTGTTGCCTATTACCATAACATTAGGCAATTACTTGTAGAAATTTATAAATATTTTACTAGCAGGAATCGTTATGTATGGAAGGGTTGGTGTTTTTTAGATGAATCAGACTCAAAGTAAATGGACAGAGGATTGGATTAATATTCAATCAATATCTAATGGTATGATTATATTACCTAATCAAGAAAAAGTATCTGGAGTGAAAGTAACTCCTAGAAATATCTTCATTTTAGATGATGATGCACAAAATAATGTATTAATTGCACTTCGAAATTTTTACAATACTATTGATTATGAATTTTGGTTAGTAGTTGCTGATAGACCTGTTGATATATCTGTGTATTTATCACAATTACAGTTACAATATCAAAATCAACAAAATCCACAGATTCGTAAATTATTGAATCAAGATATTCAGAAAGGAAATTACTTTATGAATAATAATGTTGTTGATACGGAATACTTTATACTATTTAAAGAGAAAAACGTAGATCTTCTTCAAAAGAAAGTGCGTTCTCTTATTAGCGGTTTATCAACAGCAGGATTGATTGCTAGTCAAACAAATAATGAAGATTTAAGAATTATTTTAGATAATTTCTTAAATGGTGGTTCTACCACTACATTCGGGACGGTGATGCCTGCATGAGTATTTTTAAGTCCGAGGTTGCTCCAAAGGGGCTACAATTTAATCCAAGTGACTTTGTTGTCAGTGGAAAATATGCAACTATTTTAACAGTAGTATCCTATCCTAAATATATTTATCCAGGATATTTGTCATCATTAACTAGTATGTCTGGTGTTAAAGTAGTTGCGAAACATATTCCTATTCCTTTTTCAACTATGTCTAGAATGATTAATAAACAAATTGCAGATTTAAAAACTAGATATCAAGATGAAAGAGATAATACTGCAAGAGAGAGAATTCGACAAGATTATGAATCTTTGGAATCCTTTATTACTATGTTAGCAGGAAGCCAATCTAAAATTTTTGATTATCAGATGCATATTATGATTACAGCCGATTCTAGAGAAGAGTTAGATTTAAAGAAAATTAATGTAAAAAATTATTTAGATGCGATGGAAATGAAAGGCGTTGCTCTTCGTTTTGAACAAGAAAAAGTATTAAAATCTATTGTTCCTATTTTTCCAAAACAAGATGTAGAACAGAGAATTGGTACACCAATTCCTGCACCAACTATTGCAGCTATGTATCCCTTTATTTTTGATAGTATTAAGGATCCAGGATTATCCACTCTACTTGGAGTAGATTTTTCAGGAGGAGTTATTTTATTTAACCAATTTTTATATCAAATAAAGAAAGAGAATAATCGAAATAATGCAAATTTGGTTATTTTAGGTACTTCTGGATCTGGTAAATCTACAGCTGCTAAATTAATGGTAAGAAGCCATATTCGTAATGGATATCAAATTGTTGCGATAGATCCAGAAAATGAACTTTTTGAAATGGCATCTAATTTTGGTGGAGAATCTATCGATCTTGGTAAAGGTGGAGAATATGGTATGGTTAATCCATTACAGATCGTAATTGATGCTGATGAAGATGAAATTAAAGAAGGATTGGGATATACTGTTTTGACTAGAACACTTCAATTTTTAAAAGGTTTTATGAGATATTATGATCCATCTATTGAAGAAGATGTTCTTACGATGTTTAGTGAAATCGTTCAGGATACTTATAGAAGGTTTGGAATTGATTTTAATAGTAATTTTTATCATTATCAAGCGAATGATTATCCAACTTTTTCTGATGTATATGAAACTATTAAAGGTAGACTTTTATCAATGACAGAACAAACTCAGGAACGTGCAATTATGGAAAAATTGGAACTAAAGATTAGACCATTGACACAAGAATTAAAATATTATTTTGATGGTCATACAACTGTTAATCCAAATACTGATTTTATAGTATTTAATATTAAAGAGTTGATGAATTCAGCTGATAATATTCGTAATGCCTTATTTTTTAATATTTTAAAATATGCTTGGGGTTTATGTTTAGATAAAAGTATTAATACTTGTTTAATGGTAGATGAAGCTCATGTATTACTTTCTGGAAGCAATGCACTTGGTGCAGAGTTTTTAGCACAAGTACAACGTCGTGCTCGTAAATATAATACTGGTTCTATTATTATAACGCAACAACCTAGTGATTTTGCAGCTCCTAGTGTAATTGTTCATGGTAAGGCAATTTTTGATAATGCGTCTTATTACTTGGTAATGGGACTTAAAAAACAGGCTGTTGATGATTTAAGCCGTTTGATTGATTTAAATGAAAGTGAAAAAGAAAGTATTAAGCGTTATTCCCAAGGAGAAGCATTATTTGTTTGTGGAAATAGACGTATGAGAATTAATGTAATCGTTACTCCTGAAGAGTTAGAATCTTTTGGTTCTGGTGGAGGATTATAGGATTATTTTGAGGTAAAGGTAGGTGGACTAGCAGTATGGATGATGAAAACAAGCAAAAAGAACAAGAATCAACCAAAAAAACAGCCACAACTGGTTTAAAAGCTGGTGCTAATGCAGTTGCTGGTCCATTTGCTGGTAAAGCAGTTGATCTTGCTAATAAAACAAAAGTTGGAAATTCCTTATTAAATGCAGGATCAAAAGCATTAAACCCTGTTAATCCTGCAATGGGAAAGAAAACAAATCCATTGAATCAAGAAAAAACTGTAACTGGTACTGGTAAGTCGGAGAATGATTTAGATGATGGAAAAGAAGAAAAAGAAAATAGTGAGAAAGATGAGAAATCATCTGGTTCTTCTTTACCTACTAAACTCAATGTCCCTTCTTCTAATTCTACAGAAGCTGATAGTGAAGAATCTAATGGTGTTTCTTATTTTAATGCAATATTCTCTTATGCTAAAAATCATAAGATTTTGTTCATTACTATCGGTGGTAGTTTTTTATTAATGTTACTTTTTATTATCTTGATTTTAGTTATAGTTATTAGTCCTGTTACAGCAGTACATAATTTTTTTACAGATGTTGGTGATTTCTTTATTGGTCTTTTTACAAAAGATTTACAGGAATGGGAACAAGAATATTATGAAGAATTAGAAAAAGTTCAATCTCAAATTAGTAGAAGCACTCGTGTATGTGTAGATGTTAACTTAATTACTGCATCTTTAACTGTTGATATGTCTATGGATGATTTCTTGACGGAAGGACAAAGTCCTGATGAAAGTGGAGAAATTGATACTAATAATATTCCTTATAAAAAGATGATAAAACAGGTAAAATTATTGGCAAATATGCAGATTAAAAGAAAAAGATATGGTTGGAATAAAAATTTAACTTCTCGTTATAGTGGTCGTTGTGATGCTGGTACTGCAAATGATGTTTTAGTAACTGCAGATAATGCCGATTCATATGATGAAAATTCATTTTCTTATTTTTCTTCTAATGGGTTGGATAGTTCTACTCCTGAATTAGTAGCACAACATGATTTAACTGGTTTTAGTGCATTTTTTACTAAAAAGACAGATGAAGAGAGAAATTATGAATTTCATTTATATCAACCGGCACCCTATGAAATAGAAATTCCTGATGATCATGGTGGGAAAAAGAAAGTACTTACATGTGGAAACTTACCTAGTGAACAAGCAGAACTTAGTATTGGTGATTTATCTACAATGGAGGATTCTGTCTTTTATTGGAATTTGGTAAATAGTTTTATTCCTGAATATTATGCTGAATATTTACCAAGCAATGAGGCAGAAAAGAAAGAAAAAGCCAAAGAAATTGCTGAAGAAATATATCTTTTATATAATGATATAGGACCTAGTCAATCTTGTTCTATGACTAGTTCTTATATTTGCCGTAGTGATGAAGGAGCAGAATTTTATGGTGGTGGAGAAAGTAGTCAATCAAGAACGCAATTTTTAGAAAATGCTTCTCCTGTTGCCATAGAAGAGATGACTAGAACTGGTGTTTTTGCTTCAATTACACTTGCACAGGCTGCCTTGGAAAGTGGAAATGGTTCTAGTACTTTAAGTGCTCAATATTCTAATTATTATGGAATGACAGCTGGAAATTGTGCACCGCCTAGTTCTCCTGATAATAGTTCTGGTGTTGTTTATCAAGCTGGGGAAGGAGGCAATTCTTGTCAAGGTAATGCATTCTGGAATGGTTCTGTAGTAGCTATGTGTAATAAATCTGGTGGAGATTGTCAATGGTATCGTATTTATGATTCTTTTGCAAATTCTGCTCGTGATCATTCACGTTTGCTAGCTGACTCTTATAATTGTAATGTCTATGGCTCTTATGAGGAACAATTAAATTGTCTTGTTGATCATGGTTATGCTACAGATACTAGTTATGCTAGTAAAGTTGCTAGTGTTATTCACAAATATAATTTAGCTGATTATGATATTGGGACTTGGGATGGTACTATAGTTCCTGTTAGTGAAAGTCAGTATAGTAATAATTTATGTTATAGTAATGGTGTTTCAGTAGCGGGTGAATTTTCTAGTTGGAAACAATATAATAAAGCATGGTCCAATGTGCCTTTAGGAAATAAAACAGTAGGTGAAATAGGATGTGCAATGACTTCCGTTTGTATTCAAATTATGCGATCTGGTGCTTCTATTTTACTCGATGAAGAATTTAATCCTGGAACTTTTGCTCAAAGAATGACAGCTATTAATGGTTTTGATCGAATTGGGAATATTTATTGGGATAAAGTTTCTTCTATTGCTCCAGATTTTCAGTTTGTAAATAGAGTTACTAAAAATGCACAACCTTCTGAGATATCTAATTTAGTAGATCAAGGTTATTATGTAATATTAAATGTTAAAAATGGTAGACATTGGGTTGCAGTAGATAGAGTAGAAAATAATAAGATATATATGCTCGATCCTGGATCTGAGGGAACTGAGGTTGGAGAAACATATGGTTTAGGTTCTATTGTTGGTTATGCATATTATAGGAAGGTTTAGTATATGAAAAATAAAAATGTAAAAATTATTTTATCTATATTCATTTTATATTTTGTTGTGATGCTTATTTTATTTTTACCTAATTATTTGCGTAATAAATATGATAATTTATATATTTTATCTGGTAATTTTGTAAAAATTAAATATGAAAATGGTACATGGTCTAATATAAGTGATAGTAAAGATTATAAATTAAAAGAATTTACTGTATATGATGATAATGAATACAAAGGAGTTTATAAATTATTATTTTCTAATCGTTTTTATTTATATGATTTTTCTTCTAAGGCAGTTGATTATACTGGTCCATTGTTTGCCTATAATGGAACTTTGAAATTAAATGTGATAGGAATTGATCACAATAATGAAATGAGTGAATCTGATATTTATATTATTCAAAATGTATTAGCTTCTTTAGATATTTCTTATACTGATAATTTTAATCTTTTTCAAAAAGTTGATTTAGATTTGGATAATGATGGTGGTTTAGAAACTATTTATTGTATCAATAATTATTATGTTGATAATATTTCTGATAAAGTTTTTTCTATTATTTTCCTTCATAAAAATAATACTAATACTATTTTAGCATCTAAAGTTATTTCTATGGATCAGATATATGATGAACCATCATTTGAGATTCATAAGATACTAGATATTAGAAATGATAAAAAATATGAAATATTATTTACACAGAATTATTTTGGACAACCTGAAAAAGAATGTGCCATTTTATATGAATTATCTGGAAAAAGAAAAGAAATTGCTAATTTTTGTGATTAAGTTTATTGTGTTTCATAAATTTTTTGTATATAATATAGACGTATTGGAGTTGGGAATATGAAATTGAAATTTAAAGCAGATGCTACAGATGTATTAATATTTGTTATATTTTCCATATTTTTATTTTATATTGTTTGTTTAGGAATTTTAAATTTTCCTGAACTTGCTATTAATGGTCATTTTTATGGATTGAATCCGCTTCCTGCTTTAGCGCCTGATAGGATTGTTACAACTTTAGTTTTTTATTTCTTGTTTTTAGCAGGTATATTTATGTCTGTTTCATCTTATTTCTTTGAAAGAGAAAGTGGTTTAGGTTTTTCTATTGGAGAGAAATCTAGTAAAGGATACAGTAGATGGGCAAAAGAAAAAGAAATAAAAGCAGAATCAAAAGTAGAAATGATTAATATTAATGATGATAAGTCTAATGCTGGTGGGGTTCCTTTGTTTATGAAAAATAACCAAGTATGGGTTGATAATGGTGAATATCATAACTTAGTTATTGGTGCTACTGGTTCTGGTAAGACACAAACAATTATTTTTCCAACTGTAGAAATTTTAGCTAAAAATAGAGAATCTATGATTATTACTGATCCTAAAGGTGAGATTTATGAACAAACCTCTAATATGTTACGTGATAAAGGATATGAAGTGTTAGTTTTAAATTTCCGTGATCCGCAAGAAGGTAGTGCTTGGAATCCATTATCTCTTCCTTATAGGATGTATAAAAATGGTAATTTTGATAAAGCTATCGAATTATTAGATGATTTGGCTGCTAATATTCTATATGAAGAAAAATCAGGAAATGCTGATCCATTTTGGGAAAAAACATCAGCTGATTATTTTGCAGGACTTGCTTTAGGTTTATTTGAAGATACTGAAGAGGATAAAGTAAATTTAAATAGTATTAGTTTAATGACTACTGTAGGAGAAGAAAAATTTGGAGGATCTACTTATATTAAGGAATATTTTAATATGAAGGATCCTGCTGGTGCTGCTTATACTAATGCTAGTGGTACAATTATGGCTCCTAGTGAAACTAAAGGTTCTATTATTTCGGTATTTAAGCAAAAAATTAAATTATTTGCATCTCGTGAAAATTTATCTGAAATGTTGAGTCATAGTGATATTGACTTAGAAACAATTGGTGAAAAACCTACAGCACTTTTTATCGTTATTCAAGATGAAAAAAAGACATATCATCCACTTGTTACAATTTTATTAAAACAGTGTTATGAAACATTGATTGCTACTGCTCAAAAACATGGTGGAAAATTACCTGTTAGAACAAATTTTTTACTTGATGAGTTTGCTAACATGCCACCTTTAAAAGATATTACAACTATGATTACAGCAGCACGTTCTCGATTAATTCGTTTTACTATGATTATTCAGAATTTTGCTCAATTGGATCAGGTATATGGTAAGGAAAATGCTGAGACAATTCGTGGTAACTGTGGTAATATTATTTATTTAATTACTACTGAATTAAAAGCGCTAGAAGAAATTTCAAAAATGTGTGGTGAAGTTAAGTCTAAAAAAGATGATAAAACTGCATCTACACCATTAGTCACTATTAGTGATTTACAAAAAATGAAACAATTTGAAGTTATTATTATGAGACTTCGTTTAAATCCTTTTAAAACGAAATTCATTCCTTATTTTAAATGGGATACCAAACGTTATAGTCTTGCTGAATATCCACATCGTGAAAAACAAGATGTTCATACTTTTGATTTAAGAGAATTTGTAAAAGAAAAGAAGAAAGAAAAATTGATGCAAATGATGAATGACCCTACCACTGCTTCAGCAAATGGGGGCAATATGATGGGACCAGGTATGGGCCTTCCTAATATGCCAGGAATGCCTAATGGAATGTTTGGTGGTATGCCTAATCCAATGCCTAGAACTGGTTCTGTTCCAAATACTAATCATCCGCTTCCTAGTATGAATTCTTCTCCTATGAATGGCGGTTTAAACGTAGATGATATTATTAAGAAAATTGATGCTAAAATTGCTGAGATAGAAGAAGAAGAAAAGAAGCAAAAGGAACAGCTTGCTCAATCTAATACTAAAGAGTCACCAAAGAAGAACTTAACGGTAGATGATTTCCTTTCTACTAATCATTCTAAACCATCTTCTAAAGATTCTGCTTTTGTAGATGCACATATAGAAGAAAATAAGAAGAAATTACCTTCTAAAGAAGAAAAGAAACCAGTTATTCATGAAAAGAACATACCAACACAGGTATCTCATGACATTAGTGATGATCAATTTTTTGATGATTTCTTTGATGATTAAGAGTTCTATGTATTGATGGGTAATTAAAAAGATAAATTTTTTAAATATGAACCCCGTTTCTTGAAAAGAGAAACGAGGTTTTTATATAACTAACTGCCTATATTAAAAGTTTAGTAGTTAAGATAATAGGAATTATTAAAGAATGAACATAAAATCTTGACTTTGTTTAGTAATAAATTTATAATGAAAATGAAATAAAAGTAAGAGTTTAAGTACAATAATTAGAACGACAAGAATATTGTTTATAGCCTTATTTTATAAGGAATTTGATAAACAGTATTTTTTATTTTTGAAATTTTAATTTTACTAAAAATCCTTATATATAAGTTCATCCTGTAATTTCTTAGTTTTTAAGTATTGTACTTAAAAACTGGGAAGGTGTAAGATATGAATAATAAAAAGAAAATGGGAATTGTATTAAGTATAATAGGAATGATAAGTATTGTATTAATAACAGTAGGAGTAAGTGTAGCATTTTTTAATTATGCAAAAGAAGGAACAACCGAAAATAGTATCACAACAGATAGTATTACATTTTTATATACAGAGAATTCTAAGGGAGGAAAAGGAATCAAATTAGAAGATAGTTTTCCTATGTCGGATGAATTAGGAAAGAAGCAACAAGAAGAAGGAAGTTATTTTGATTTTAAGATAACCAGTAAAACAGCGATGAATAATGCCATACCTTATGAGGTAACAGTAAGAAAAAGTAGTGAATCTACTTTAAAAGATGATAGTATCGTTAAGATTTATTTAACAGATAATACCAATGGAAAAGAAGAAGAAATCTTTCTAAAGAAATTTAGTGAGTTAGAACAAACAAAATTATCAAATGGAAAAGATCATACTGAAAAGACTATTTATACAGGAAAAGTACCATCAAATAGTAGTAACTATGAAAAAAGTTTCAGGTTAAGAATGTGGATAGATGAAAATGCAGATTTTAGTGAAAAAGAAGATGGAACATCAAATAGTGGAAAAACATTTCAAATAACGGTAAATGTATATGCAAATGGAAATGTCGTAACAGAAGATGATAGAAAGCTAGAATCTAATACAGAGATAGTGGATTTAAAAGTAAATGATAGTTCTGCTATTAAAGTAGAAAATAAGAAATGGGATTATGAAATAGTTTTTAATAAGGAAATATCACAAGCACAAATAGTAATAGAAACAGAAAGTGAAGATACGAAAGTAAAAATAGAGAAAATAGATAATTTAGAAGAAATGAGTAGTAAAGAAAAAGATTATCAAGTAGTACCGCTAGCCAATAGTAACAGTTTAGAGTTAGAAGAAGGAAATAACTACTATCAAATTACCACAACGGCATTAAAGGGAGAAACAAAAACAAGTATTATTAATATTATAGTAGGAATTTATAAAGAGAGTATCTTGAATGGAACAGATCCAGTAATTGAAGAAGATTTAATACCGGTTATCATTGATGAAGAAACTGGGAAAGTAAAGAAAGCAGATATTAGTAGTGAGTGGTATAATTATGCAGAAAAGGAATGGGCCAATGCAATTATTTTAAAGGGAGAAGATATCTATCAAGTAGGAGACAATATACCAGAAGAAGCTATAGAGAGTTATTTTGTATGGATACCAAAATATAGCTATGAGATATTTAATATGGGAAATTATACAAGTTTGCAATCTTCTAAGAATGCGGAGAAAATCATTAATATTAGATTTGGAACTACTAATACAACAGATGATGCTAACAAAAAAGAATGCTCAACACCAAAAGAAGCAGAATCAAATGGAAGTTGTAAAGAGGGATATTATATGACACATCCAGCATTTACATCTTTTGGAATAAATGGATTCTGGGTAGGAAAGTTTGAAACAGGATATGATGGAGCAATTTCAACAGAAGAAGCTCAGGTGGATAGTAGTGATATCAGTAAAATTATCATCAAACCAAATGTATATAGTTGGAGAAATATAACCGTAGGTAATGCATTTAAGGCAAGTTATGAATATCAAAGTAATTTACAAAGTCATATGATGAAGAATACCGAATGGGGAGCAGTAGCATACTTACAACATTCTATTTATGGTTCAGAAGGAAGTGTAAGGATTAATAATAACAGTAATTACATAACAGGATATGCTGGAAAAGAGGAACCAACAAAAGGATATGTTGGAGCAGATATAGATGGAAATCATATAGAAGGCACAAAGTTAGGAGAAGATGGAAAGTATACAGTAGGATATTTTGCCAAGAATCAAGAAATAAATCAGTTAGCATCAACAACAGGAAATAAGACAGGAATCTATGACATGTCAGGTGGAGCTTGGGAATATGTAATGGGATATACAACAGCAGCAAATACTGTAGGTGGCTCTAGTGGAATTACATCTATCTACCAAGATTTTTTTGAAAATGCTAATTGGAAAAAATATTATGATAGTTATGAATCAACAGTAAACACTCAATATAATAATCGAATTTTAGGAGATGCAACTGGAGAAATGGGGCCTTTTGCAAGTAATAAAGATCCAGATCAAACATCCCGACCTAGAAGTAGTTGGTACAAAGATTATGCTGGTTTTGTAAACTCTACTGCTCCTTGGATTGATCGCGGTGGTGGATGGTACAATGGTACCAGTGCTGGTATCTTTACATTTGGTAGTAGCACGGGTGAGGTATTCAATAATATTTCATTTCGTCTTGTTTTAGCTCCTAGTAATTAATTACAAAAAAATAAAAAGTATATAAATTAAATAATTGAATAACTGTTAAAAGATGAATTTGATATTTTCTAGGGTAAATATGAAAAATTCATCTTTTTTTAGTGATTGAATTTAAGAAAATAGTCATTTTACAGATTGATTTCTTTTTGTTATAGTGAGTGCGAATTAACAGATTTTTTTAGAAACAGGAGGAA
>CANRKU010000002.1 GCA_947631295.1 uncultured Bacilli bacterium | reverse complement strand
TTACGAATCTTCATCATATCTGATTCTGATTTGTTAACAAGGTCTTGTAATGTATGAATTCCAGCACGTTTTAAACAATTATAAGCACGTACTGAGAAATCTAAATCTTCGATTGTAGTTTCTAAAGCTTTTACTTTTGGATCTTCTGTTTTTTCAATCATAATTCCACTCATATCAGCTATACTACTTAAATCTGTTAAAATTTCAAAATGTTCAATTAAGATACGAGATGCTAAAGCTACAGCTTCTTCTGGTCTCATTGAACCATTTGTCCATACACTTAATACTAGTTTATCATAATTTTCATTTTGACCAACACGAGCTGGTTCTACTTCATAAGCTACTCTTTCAATAGGTGAATATAGAGAATCAATTGCGATAGTTCCAACTTTTTTATCTGTTAATAATTTTTTATTGTCATCACTTCTTACATATCCTCTACCATTTCCTACTGTCATTTCCATTACTAAGCTACCACCCTTAGATAAAGTTGCGATTTCTTTATCAGGATTTAAAATTTCGATATCACTATCATGCTCAAAATCTCCAGCAGTAATTACTCCTTCTTGTGAAGCATTAAGACGAATAATCTTTTCTTCTCCAGAATGGTTTTTAATAACTACTCCTTTTAAATTTAAGATAATTAAAGATACATCTTCTCTTACTCCATCAATTGTTTGAAATTCATGAGATACTCCTTCAATTTTGACACTAGTAATAGCAGAACCTGGTAAACTAGATAACATAACTCTTCTTAATGCATTTCCTAAAGTAGTACCAAATCCTCTTTCTAATGGTTCAAGTTCAAATTTTCCATAGAAATTACTTTCTACATTTTCTACTATTTTATATACTGGTTTTTCAAATTGTAACATGAAACTAACCTCCTTATTTTAATTACCCACGAGGGCGTTTTGGTGGACGACATCCATTATGTGGAATTGGAGTTACATCTGAAATAGCTGTTACTTCTAATCCAGCTGTTTGTAATGAACGAATTGCTGTTTCACGTCCTGGTCCCATACCTTTTACGAATACTTCAACTTTACGCATTCCCATATCATAAGCTGCTTTTCCTGCTGCCTCTGCTGCCATACCAGCTGCAAATGGAGTTGATTTTTTACTTCCTTTAAATCCGATTGCTCCACTTGATGCCCAACTGATTGCATTTCCTTCTTTATCACTAATTGTAACAATTGTGTTATTAAATGTTGAATGAATGTGTGCCATTCCTTCAGGTACATTCTTTTTGACTTTTCTTTTTCTTGTCTTGTAGGCCATAATATTACCTCCTTTATCTTATTTTATTTCTTTTTATTTGCAATTGTTTTTGGTTTACCCTTACGAGTACGAGCATTTCTATTTGTTCTTTGTCCTCTTACTGGTAATCCTTTTTTATGACGAGTTCCTTGATATGAATTAATTTCCATTTTAGTCTTGATGTTCATATTAACTTCACGACGAAGATCTCCTTCCGTTAAGTACTTATTTACTTCATCACGAAGTCTTGTTTGTTCATCTTGATCTAAATCCTTTGCTTTTTTTGTTGGTTCAACTTTAGCATCTTTACAAATTGTAAGAGCAAGTTTTCTACCAATACCATAGATAGCTGTTAATGCAATAGATACATGCTTATCATTTGGTAAATCAATTCCTTTAATACGTGCCATAAATACACCTCCTATTTATTATCCTTGTTTTTGTTTATGCTTTGGATTTTCACAAATAACCATAACTTTACCTTTTCTTCTGATTATTCTACATTTTGCACACATTTTCTTTACTGATGGTTTTACTTTCATTATTATTCCCTCCTACTTTCTATAGGTTATTCTCCCATGTTCTAGATCATAAGGTGTTAACTCTATTGTTACGGTATCACCTGGTAGAATGCGAATGTAATTCATTCGGATTTTACCAGAGACATGGGCTTCTACAATGTGACCATTCTCAAGTTCTACTTTAAATTTACCACCTGGAATGATTTCTAAAACTTTTCCTTCTACCTCTATGATATCATCCTTTTTGGCCATTTTTTCACTCTCCCGTTAATATTTGATAACCATCTTTGGTTACAGCGACAGTATGTTCAAAGTGAGCTGATGGTAAGCCATCATCTGTTTTGATTGTCCAATCATCATCTAGGATATAAATATCTGGTCCTCCTAAATTTAACATTGGTTCAACAGCAATTACCATTCCTTCTTTTAATATAGGTCCTGTACCATGACGTCCATAATTTGGAACTTCAGGTTCTTCATGGATAGAGGTTCCTACACCATGTCCTACTAGTTCTTCAACAACTCCCAAATTATGCTCAATTGCATATTCTTCAATAGCAGCTCCTATATCACCTATTCTGTTTCCTGGTTTTATCTCTTGTAATCCAATAAATAAAGCTTTTTCCGTATGTTCTAAAAGATATTTGATTTCATCACTTACTTTTCCTACTGGATAACTCCATGCAGAATCGCCATGATATCCTTTATAACATGCTCCAATATCTATGGATATAATGTCGCCATTTTTTAATTTTCTATTTCCAGGTATTCCATGTACTACTTCATCATTGATACTTGTACAAATGGTTCCTGGAAAACCTTCGTACCCTTTAAAAGAAGGAGTTGCATCTTGGCTTCTGATGAAGTCTTCTGCTAAGCGATCTAATTCTTTTGTTGTGATTCCTTCTTTTATATAAGGTTTTAGGTATTGATGCGTACGGTAAACGATGTTACCGGCATGTTTTAGTAATTCAATTTCTCTATTACTTTTTAAAGTAATCAATTTGATCATCTCTTTCCTAAGATTTCTTCTATTTGCCTAAATGTATCTTCTTTACTAACACTACTATCAATTTCATAAAGATTGCCTTTATTTTGATAATAAGTAATTAGTGGAGAAGTCTGAGTTTGGTATTCATTATAGCGAATATTGAAAGTTTCTTCGTTATCATCCTTACGCGCATATAACTTACCACCACATTTATCACAAGTTGATTCTATCTTTGGCTTTAACGGATCTATATTGACATTGTAGACTTTTCCGCAACTTTCACATAGTCTTCTACCTGTTATTCTATCCACTAGCATTTCTTTTGAAATATTAAATAGAAATACATAATCTATTTGACTATTTTTTTCTTTTAATATCTCATCTAATTTTTCTGCTTGATAGATATTTCTTGGAAAGCCATCTAATAATAAATTCATATTATCAGTATGTTCTAAGTAGTGGTTGAATACTTCTAATACGATATCATCACTTACTAAAGAACCACTTTCCATCATTTGTTTAATATTTCTACCTAAATCATTTTCTTCTTTTGATACACTTCTTAGTAAATCTCCTGTTGAAATATGATTTAAATGGTAGTTATCAGTTAATATTTCTGCCTGAGTTCCCTTGCCAGCAGCAGGTGGTGCAAGTAAAATAATATTCATTATCTTCTTCGATAACTCTTTTTATAACTACGAGTAACTAGACTACCTTCTAATTGCTTATAAGTTTCAAGAGCTACTCCTACTACAATTAATAACCCAGTTCCTCCGATTGTTACTTGATTAGATAAACTTATTTTATCAGATAAGTTTACTAATGTAGTAAATAAAATGGGAAGTCCTGCAATAATAATCAAAAATAGGGAACCTACTACTGTTAATCTTGATAATACTTTAGATACGTAATTTTCTGTTTCTTTACCAGGTCTAACTGCTGGTATAAAGCCACCATTTTGTTGTAAGTTCTTAGCTAATTCTTCTGGTTTAATTTGGATAAATGTATAGAAATATCCAAAGAAGAAAATTAAGAAGATATAGATTAAGAATCCAACTGGTGTTGTATAACTCAAATAATGATTACAGAAATTTATGAATCCTTCTTTTCCAGTAAATTGCGCTATTGTTGATGGTATCATCAAAAAGCTTGATGCAAAAATTACTGGTACCACTCCTGCTGAGTTAATTTTAATTGGCATATAAGATTGATTACTTCCATATGCACTAGTTGATTTATTAGCATATTGGATTGGAATCTTACGATCCGCTTCTTGTACCCAAATTACGCCAATAACAATTAAGAAATATACAATTACGAATAAGATAAATAATAATATTCCTAACCATAATTCTAGAGATGAATCTAAAATTAATCCTTCAAATGCTAATACAAACATGGTTGGTAATTCTTTAATGATACCTGCCATAATAATTAAGCTCATACCATTTCCAATTCCTTTTTGAGTAATTTGATCTCCTAACCATAATGTAAAAGCTGTACCAGCTGTTAAAATAGTTGCGATATATAAATGTTCAATTGCACTATTTGCATTAAAGAATACAAATGAAAACGCAAATCCTTCAATGAAAGCAAAGATAATTCCCATATAACGAGTAATTTGATTTATCTTTTGTCTTCCAACTGGTCCTTCTTTATTTAATTCACTAAAATAAGGAATAATATCTAATTGTAGTAATTGCATTATAATGGATGCTGTGATATAAGGCATAACGCCTAATGCAAAGATTGAGAAATTTCTTAAGGAACCTCCACCCATAGCATTCATTAGTTCAAGAAATCCTAAGTTTCTTGTAATTTCATCTGTTCCCGGAACTCTAATTGAAGTTCCAATTACGAAGATCATTAATGCACCGAGCGTAAATAAAATTCTTTTTCTTAAATCTTTATTCGTTGGTGCAAATAACTGTTTCATTGTATGAAACACATTAGATCACCTCAGCTTTACTTCCGCTCTTTTCAATTTTTTCTAATGCACTAGATGAGAATTTTTTTGCTTGAATAGTTAATTTCTTTTCTAAAGTTCCATTTCCAAGTACTTTAATTCCATCTAATTCTTTTTTTACTAATCCTACTTCTTTTAATAAAGCTGGATTTACAACTGTACCATCTTCAAATCTATTTAAATCACTTAAGTTAATTGTTGCATAAACTGTTTTAAACTTGCTATTTGAAAATCCACGTTTTGGTAAACGTCTGTATAGTGGTAATTGTCCACCTTCAAATGTTGCTCCTTTTCCTCCACCACTACGTGCTTTTTGACCCTTTTGTCCTTTTCCACTTGTTTTTCCTAAACCGCTACCTGATCCACGACCAACTCTTTTTTTAGCTTGAGTTGCTCCTTCATTTGCTACTAATTCATGTAATTTCATTATCCTAAAATCTCCTCTTTCGTTTTTCCTCTAAGTTTTGCAACTTCTTCTATAGATTTTACTGATTTTAAAGCATTAATTGTAGCGGTAGCCATGTTTAATTTAGTACGAGATCCAAGTGATTTAGATAAAATGTCTTTTACTCCAGCAAGTTCTAATACAGCACGAACAGCTCCACCAGCAATAACTCCAGTACCAGCTGCAGCAGGTTTTAAGAATACTTTTGCTGCACCGTTAACTCCAGTTACTTCATGTTGAATTGTTCTTCCATCAACTAAAGGTATTTTAACGATATTTTTATTGGCAGCTTGAATTGCTTTTTTAATTGCATCAGGTACTTCGTTTGCTTTTCCAATACCTAATCCAACTTGACCTTTTCTATCCCCAACAACAACACATGCAGAGAATCTTCTTTGACGTCCACCTTTGTTAACTTTAACAACAGATTTTACTTCAACAACTAATTCTTCATATTGTTTTTGTTTAGGGTCAACATTTTTATTTTGCATAAATACCCTCCTATTAGAATTCTAATCCATTTTCACGTGCAGCTGTTGCTAATGCTTCTACACGTCCATGATAAAGGTATCCACCTCTATCAAATACTACTTTAGTAATTTTTGCCTTTTTAGCTTCTTCTGCAATTTTCTTTCCAACTTGTGTTGCAGCTTCTATATTTCCACCATTTTTAAGTTTTAGACTCAATGATGAAGCACTTGCTAAAGTAATACCATTTTCATCATCAATAATTTGACAACTAATATTTTTATTTGATCTAAATACGCATAATCTAGGTATTTCAGTAGTTCCAAAGATTTTTGAACGAACTCTTTCATGTCTCATTACACGCATTTGATTACGAGATACTTTATTAATCATAAGTAAACCCTCCTTCTACTTATTTATTAAGCAGCTTTCTTTCCTTCTTTACGACGAACATATTCATCTTTATAACGAATACCTTTACCTTTATATGGTTCTGGTTCTCTTACACTTCTAATTTCAGCTGCAAATTTACCAACTAAAACTTTATCAATTCCTTTTACATTAATTTCTGTATTAGAAACTAATTCTACAGATAATCCTGTTGGAACTGTTAATTCTACTGGATGAGAATATCCAGCATTAATTACTAGAGTATTACCTTTTACATTGAAACGGTAACCTACACCAATAATTTCTAGTCCTTTTGTGAAACCTTGGGTTACACCCTCAATCATATTGTGAATGTTAGCATTGGTTGTTCCATGCATTGCTTTTGTAGCTTTTTCATCATCAGGGCGACTTACTGTTAAAGTATTTTCTTCTATTGTAACAGTAATTCCTTTTACTAATTCTAATGATAATTCTCCTTTTGGTCCTTTTACTGTAACATGATTATTTTCATTTGTTACCGTAACACCACTAGGTACTACAATTTTTCTATTACCAATACGGCTCATACTTGCACCTCCTTATATAATGTTTTTTACCAAATATAAGCTAAAACTTCTCCACCTAAACCTTGTTTTCTTGCTTCTTTATCTGTCATAATTCCTTTTGATGTTGAAATGATAGCAATTCCTAATCCATTTAATACTTTAGGAATTTCATCTTTCTTTGCATAAACTCTAAGACCTGGTTTAGAAATTCTTTTAAGTCCTGAGATAACTCTTTCTTTGTTTTGTCCATATTTTAAAGTAAGTAGAATCATACCTTGAGCAGTTTCTTCTAATACTTTATAATCTTTGATAAATCCTTCTTCTTTTAAAATTCTAGCTAATTCTAATTTTAGTTTAGAAGCAGGTACTTTAACTTCAGTATAACGCATACTATTTGCATTACGAATTCTTGTTAGCATGTCTGCGATTGTATCTGTAACTACAGCCATAATAAATCCTCCTTCCTAAGTCCTACCAGCTTGATTTTTTAACACCTGGTATTTGTCCTTTACTTGCTAATTCTCTAAAACAAATACGACAAATTCCAAATTTACTCATTACTGCATGAGGTCTTCCACATCTTTCGCAACGAGTATATTCACGAACTTTAAATTTTTGTTTGCGATTAGCTTTTACGATCATACTTTTCTTTGCCATAATATCCTCCTATTACTTTCTAAAAGGAATTCCAAGTTCATTTAATAAGTCAAAAGCTTCTTCATTAGATTTTGCTGTTGTAACGAACACGATATCCATACCACGAACTTTAACAACATTATCATAATCAATTTCTGAGAAGATTAATTGTTCTTTAATTCCCATTGTATAGTTTCCTCTTCCATCAAATGCTTTAGAAGATACTCCTCTAAAGTCTCTTACACGAGGAAGGGCAATAGAAATTAATTTGTCCATAAAGTTATACATGTTATCTCCACGTAATGTTACTTTACATCCGATAGATTGACCTTCTCTTACTTTGAATCCAGCAATTGATTTTCTAGCTTTGGTAATTACTGGTTTTTGTCCTGAAATTACTTCTAGATCTTTTACTGCTGCTTCTAATAATTTAGAGTTTGATGTAGCATCTCCTACACCCATATTAATTACAATTTTTTCTAATTTTGGAACTTCCATGATTGACTTATAACCATGTTTTTCTTTTAAGCTTGGAACTACTTCATTAAGATATTTTTCTTTTAGGCGGTTCATATATTACCCTCCTTCCAATTAATCAATCTTTTCACTTGATTTTTTTGAAATTCTAATTTTTTTATTTGATTTTTCATCAATAGTGTAACCGATTCTAGTTCTTTTTTTTGTCTTAGGGTCGATTAACATTACGTTGGAAGCATGAATTGGTGCTTCTACTTCAAGGATTCCACCAGTTTCTTGGCCATTTCCTTTTCTATGTTTTTTAACGATATTAACACCTTCTACGATGACTTTATTTTCATTTCTTAAGGTTTTAATAATCTTTCCTTCTTTTCCTTTACTAGATCCGGCTATTACGACTACTTTGTCTCCAACTTTAAGTTTCATAATATCCTCCTTTATAGCACTTCTTTAGCTAAAGATACTATTTTCATGAAATCTTTGTCACGTAATTCACGTGCTACTGGTCCGAAGATACGAGTTCCAACTGGACTCTTATCATCTCTTATAATTACGCAAGCGTTGTCTTCAAATTTAATGTAACTTCCATCATCGCGACGAAGTCCTTGTTTACTTCTTACGATAACTGCTTTCACAACTTTTCCTTTTTTTACCGTTCCATTAGGTGTGGCATCTTTGATGGTACCAACAACTATGTCACCGATATTACCAGTTTTTACTTTGCTTCCACCAAGTACACGAATTACTAGTAATTCTTTTGCACCTGAGTTATCAGCAACTTTTAAACGGCTTTCTTGTTGTAACATAAATTATTTCCTCCTTCACCTAAGAGTTATAGAATAACTGCTTCTTTTACGATTTCAGCTAAATAGAAGTGTTTTGTTTTAGAAATTGGTTTGCATTCAACAATTCTAACAGTATCTCCTACTTTTGCTTTGTTTGTTTCATCATGAACTGCATATTTCTTTGATGATCTAACTCTTTTTCCATATTTTGGATGTTTTTTATAAGTTTCTACTTTAACAGTAATTGTTTTGTTGTTACAAGCACTAACTACTGTACCAACCAATTCTTTTTTTACTTTTTCCATCTTTATTTAACCTCCCCAGCTAATTCACGCTCACGAAGTACCGTTTTACATCTTGCTACATCGTGTCTTAACTCTCTAATTCTTGAAGGTTTTTCTAAATTTCCAGTTGCTTGTTGAAAACGTAGGTTGAATAATTCTTCTTTGCTTTCTTTAATTTTAGCAACGATTTGTTCAGTGGTTAGTTCTCTAATTTCTTTAACCTTCATTTATCTCACCACCATTTTCCTTTTTTACAAATTTTGTTTGAATTGGTAGTTTATGAGAAGCAAGTCTTAATGCCTCACGAGCAGTTGCTTCATCTACACCAGCAATTTCAAACATAATTTTTCCTTCTTTTACTACTGCTACCCAAGCTTCAACGTTACCTTTACCTTTTCCTTGACGAGTACCAATAGGTTTCTTTGTGATAGGCATATGTGGGAAAATATTAATCCATACCTTTCCACCACGCTTCATATAACGTGTCATAGCTACACGAGCTGCTTCGATTTGATTTGATGTAATCCAAGCACCTTCTTTAGCCATAAGTCCATATTCACCTTTATCTAAGGTTTTGTTTCCTTTTGCATGACCTTCGTAAGGTAATCTATGAACACGACGATATTTTGTTCTTGATGGGATTAACATAATTAATTACCTCCTTTAGTCTTTTTAGAAGGAAGGATTTCTCCTTTATAAATCCATACTTTAACTCCAATTTTACCAAATGTTGTATCTGCTTCACTAACTGCATAATCAACATCTGCTCTTAAAGTATGTAGAGGAATTGTTCCTTCTGTATATCCTTCGCTACGAGCCATATCTGCTCCACCTAAACGTCCAGATACTAATGTTTTAATACCTTGAGCTCCTGCCTTCATAGCATTACGGATTGCTCTTTTTTGAGCCATTCTGAAAGATGCACGATTTTCGATTTGAGATGCAATAGAATCTGCAACGATTTGTGCACTTAAATCAGGTTTTTTAATATCTACAATAGAAATTTGAATATCTTCGTTTACTAACTTAGATAAATCTTTTTTCATAGCTTCGATTTGTTCTCCACCACGTCCGATGATTACACCAGGTTTAGATGTATGAACAATTACTTCTGTTCTTTTAGAATTTCTTTCGATTTGAACTTTGCTGATACCATTTGTTTTTTGACCTTTTTCAAAATATTCACGAATTTTAACATCATTCATTAAGTATTTAGAAAAGTCTTTTTTATTTGCATACCATTTTGAGTCCCAATCTTTATTAATTCCAAGTCTTAGTCCATTAGGATTTACCTTTTGTCCCATTTTTCTTGACCCTCCTTTGCTTACTTAGTTGCCACAACGATTACGATGTGACTTGTTCTTTTATCGTTATGTCCAATGTGACTACGTGAGTCAAACATATGTCTTTTCATCACTGGACCAGCATCTACTCTTGCTTCTTTTACAAATAACTCTTCTTGTTTAGCACCGTTATTGTTAACAGCGTTAGCAATAGCAGATTCAAGAACTTTTTTTGTAAGACGAGCAGGCTTTTTATTCATATTGTTTAAAATATCTAATGCAATATTTACATTTTTTCCACGAATTAAATCTACTACTAAACGAGCTTTAATAGGTGATACTCTAAGAGTCTTTGCGATTGCTCTTGCTTCCATATTTTTCTCCTCCTAGTCACTATTTCTTCTTATTGTCGCCATGTCCACCAAACTTACGAGTTTGTGAAAATTCTCCAAGTTTGTGTCCTACCATATCTTCAGTAACATATACTGGAATAAATTCTTTTCCATTATGTACTGCAAATGTATGTCCAATAAATGCAGGGTAGATTGTTGAACGGCGTGACCATGTTTTAATGACTTCTTTTTTTCCAGTTTCGTTTAATTTTTCAACCTTAGCTAGTAATCTTTCAAATACATAAGGTTTTTTCTTTGAACTTCTTGCCATAATAATCTCCTCCCTTACTTACTATTACGACGACGTACGATAAATTTATCAGACGCTTTTTTCTTTCTTGTCTTATATCCAAGTGCTGGTTTACCCCAAGGAGTAACAGGTCCTTTACGACCGATTGGTGCACGTCCTTCACCACCACCATGTGGGTGATCATTAGGGTTCATAACAGATCCACGAACGGTTGGACGAATTCCTAAATGACGAGTACGTCCAGCTTTTCCTAATCTTACTAGATTTTGATCTTCGTTTCCAACTTCACCAATAGTAGCATAACAAGTTCCTAAAATTAATCTTTGTTCACCACTTGAAAGTCTAACCATTACATAGTTTCCTTCACGTCCAAGGATTTGAGCACTTGCTCCTGCGCTACGTGCTAATTCTCCACCTTTTCCTGGACGAAGTTCGATATTATGAATCATAGTACCAACTGGGATATTCATAATAGGAAGTGCATTTCCTATTTTGATATCTACGTTTTCACCAGATACAATAACATCTCCTACACTAAGTTTTTTTGGAGCGATGATATATCTCTTTTCACCATCGTTATAATTAATTAATGCAATATTTGCAGTTCTATTTGGATCGTATTCAATACTAGCAACTTTACCTGGAATATCGAATTTATTTCTTTTAAAGTCAATTATACGATATTTTCTTTTTGCTCCGCCACCTTGATGTCTTACGGTAATTCTTCCTTGATTGTTACGACCACCGTTTTTCTTTAAGCTTACTACTAGGCTTTTTTCAGGAGTAGTTTTCGTAATTTCGGTATTTACTAAAGTACTCTTTTTTCTTTGACCTGGAGTATTAGGCTTATAGTTTCTTACTGACATGAGTAACCCTCCTTTTAATTAAGTTCAATTGTTTGACCTTCAGCTAGTGTTACAATAGCTTTCTTAGTGCGATTTGTAAGTCCAGCGTAACGTCCAACTCTTCTTTTCTTTGGTTTAACGTTTAAAGTACGAATTTCTTGTACTTTTACATTAAATATTTTTTCAATTGCTTGTTTAATTTCTATTTTATTAGCTCTAGGATCAACTTTGAAAACATATTGTCCTCTTTCTTGTCCTAAAGTTGCTGATTTTTCAGTAACTACTGGCGCTTTTATTATTTCTAAATACTTTGTATCCATTATTTAAGCACCTCCTCAATACTTGCTAATCCTTCTTTTGTAGTTAATACATAATCTGCATAACTTAAATCAAGTACATTTAATTCTGTTGGTTCTAATAATGCTATATTTCTTAAGTTACGAGATGCAAGGATTAGATTTTCGTCTAATTCATTTACTACGATTAATACTTTCTTATCAGCTAATTCTAATGTATTTAGCATAGTAATCATTTCTTTTGTTTTTGGTGTAGCTAAACTTAAAGAATCCACTACTACTAATTGTTTGTTGTTATAAATACTTAAGAATGCTGTTTGTAAAGCTAATCTTCTTTCTTTACGATTTTGTTTCTTTGAGTAATCTCTTGGAACTGGAGTACCATATCTTCCTCCACCTACCCATTGTACTGCACGGATAGATCCTTGACGAGCATGTCCTGTTCCTTTTTGACGCCATGGTTTTCTTCCACCACCGCTAACTTCACTACGATTTTTTGTTGAGTGAGTTCCTTGTCTTAAAGATGCTCTTTGTAAAATGATAGCATCATATAAAACTTTTTCATTTGGTTCTATACTAAGTAATTCTTTATTTAATTTAACGTCCTTTAGTTTTTCCATCTTTAATTCCTCCTTTCACTACAATTTTAAATTTTTATTTATATGCAGTGATTATTCGTTTACTTCTTCTTGATTTTCTTCAGTTACTTCTGTTTCTACTGTTTCTGGTTCTGAATCATTAACTTCTTCGTTAACTTCAACTTCAGTATTTTCTTCTACAGTATCAACAGGTGCTTCAACTTCTACATAAGAAATTAATTCTTCTGTATCATTTACTTTTTCACCTTTTTTAACTGATGTTTTAATCATAACTAAAGATTTTTTAGGACCTGGTACATTACCTTTTACTAAGATAACGTTATTTTCTAAATCAACATCTACAACTTCAAGATTTTGAATTGTACATGCAACATTACCCATATGACCTGGTAATTTTTTTCCTTTTAATACGTGCATTGGTAACATTGTACCTAATGAACCAACACCTCTATGATATTGAGAACCGTGTCCCATAGGTCCACGAGATTGGTTATAACGTTTGATTACACCTTGGAAACCTTTACCTTTACTAACACCACTTACATCAACGATTTCTCCTTTTGTAAAGATACTAGCATCGATTACTTGACCTAATGTATAATCGTTTACGTTTACTCCCCTGATTTCTCTTAAGAAGCGCTTAGGTTCTGTATTTGCTTTGTTTGTATGACCAACTTTAGCTTTATTACTTACTTTTGGTCTTACTGTTTCGCATCCTAATTGGATTGCATCATATCCATCTTTTTCTGTTGTTTTGATTTGAGTAACAACATTTGGTTCGATTTCAATGACTGTAACAGGAATTAATTTTCCACTTTGAGTGAAAACTTGAGTCATTCCTATCTTTTTCCCTAAGATTCCTTTCATTTTTGTTTCCTCCTAATTAATTTTGTTCTACTTTGATTTGAATATCAACACCGCTTGGTAAATCTAAATGTGCTAATGCATCAATAGTTTCCTTGCTTGGGTTCTTGACATCAATAAGTCTTTTATGCGTACGCATTTCAAATTGTTCACGGCTGTCTTTATATTTATGAACAGCTCTTAAAATAGTGAATTTCTCAATTTCTGTTGGAAGTGGTACTGGTCCACTGATTTCTCCTCCAGATCTTTTAACTGTTTCTACTATTTTCTTTGCAGCATTGTCTAGAATTCTATGATCATATGCTTTTAATCTTATGCGAACTTTTTCTTTTGACATTTCGAATCCTCCCTTCGCCTATATCTAGTATAGACTTGCTCCGTGTAAAAACCTGAATTACCTAAATAAATTTTAACAACTTATCCTGGCGTATCAGCAACCTCACACATCTAAGCAGCCACACAGTTAAAAGTATAGCATAGGTTTTATCAAAAAAGCAAGTATTTTTTTAATAATTTTTATAGAAATTTGTGTAAAAAAAAGAAAACCAAAATTTAGTTTTCTATCTTATAATAGACCTTTTTTGAATGTCTACTCCAAGTGGTTCATTCAAACTTTAGTCTCTATATAGTTTATTTATTATGATTTTAAAAATTCATATCTTGCTAGCAAATATCATATCATTAATGATTAATTGTATACTCTACTTGAGATGCATCCGTTATTTCTTTATCAATACTAGCTGTTATTAATTTGGACTCATTTGTTTCTAATTGTTCGCCTACATAGCCAATTAGTGTAATTATTTCATCAGATGCATTTTTAATGTTAATATTAATTGTTTTTAAGGTTATAATATTTCCACTTTCATTTACTATTTCCGCTGTAAAAGTTGTAATACCATCTTCTGTTTTTAAATTAGCATTTTCAAAAGATAGCCCTTCAACTACTTGATTAGGAAAATCACCATCACTAGGCTTTGCTACACTAATTCCAATAACAGTAATGATTCCAATTAACATAAGGCATCCAATCATTATACTTGGTAATTTATATTTTTGAAACCACACTTTTATTTTTTTATCCATTTTTAGTCACCTCCGCTTAATTCACTCGCATTATTTTCCGTTTGAGATGGATTTCCTTGAATATTTGTAGAATTATCAGGAGGAAGAATATCTTCTTCCTGATATATTTCTATACTTTTGGTAATAATTTTATCTTTACCTACTCCTGTAGTAACTGTGCAAATAATTTCATAGCTACCAATATCTAAGCTACTAGTGTTATTGATTACACTATCATTGATTTTGCATACAGCGCTTCCGCCAGATTTTGTATTATCTACCCAATAATTAGTAGGTAATTGATAATCGCTACCTTTTAATATTTTATCTGGAATATCAAGTTCAATAGTAGGTTCGGTAGAATCAATCTTGGTGATTTGAAAACTACTGCTTGATACTATTTTACCATCTTTTAAGCTTCTTGCAAAAATTGTTGTTGCTTCTGATACAGTAATGGAATCACTATATAGAAGCCAAGTAGTGCCTAAATCCAAACTATATTCATTGATATATTGTTCTTGAGGATAAGTAATATTTACTATCTTCTTACTAGACCAATTATAATCAGAAATTGTGATTTTAGGTACAGAATTCATAGAATTTGAAAGATTATTTTGGTTATTATCGACTTGAGAATGAAGTTCAATTTGTCTAAATGTAATGGTTCCATTTCCTCCTGCTCCTCCAGCATCTGTTCCACTTTTTAATCTTGAACCACCATTTGCTTTAACACTACCCTGACTATTAACAGATTCGTAGGTAAAGATATTAATGCTTCCTCCACCAGAAGATCCTCCTGCAACCCATTGACTTCCACCATTGGATCCATTTGCAGTTATATTTCCTGTATTTTCATATTCATTGGCATAAATTACTAATAATCCTCCGGTTCCATTACTTCCTTTTGATGAGCTTGATGCTCCGGCCCCGCCTGGATTTCCGGCTCCGCCTCCACCTGGGTAGGTTGGTGCATATCCTATTCCTCCTGCTCCTCCATTCGCTGTACCGGCAGTTCCGCCATTTCCACCACCACCGGTTCCTCCTGAATAGCTGGTTCCTGCACTTCCTGAGCCTTTACCAGAAATAGCTCCTGAACCTCCACCTCCAGTTTGACGGTTAGATCCTGATCCTCCGTTATTTCCGGCTCCAATACTTCCTCCGGGATTAGCTCCTGAGCCTCCTGTTGCTGGTACCATTTCATAACTTCCATCAGCATTTTTCCATAAGTATACATTCTCTCCTGGTGCTTTTGCTCCATGGGAATTATCGATTGTTCCTTTATTCGTTAATTTTCCTGTTACATATAGTGTAAATCCTTTCGGTCCTCCGTATTCAGTGGAATATGGTTTTACTGTTACTCCTTCATCAATTTCCAAATCTCCATTTACTTTTACAATTACCATATTTTGGGCATTGGTATTTGCTGTTGCTACATCTTGTGCATCTCCAAATATCGTATTATCTTCACTTGTCCAATGTTGATTACCATCATATACATATACATGAGTTGGATATTCAATATTTTCTTCTAATCCAGTTATACTTAAGTACCAATATCCTGGTTTCAATTCTGGATTACTTAGTATAGATAAAATACTATCTCCTTTTAAAGTTACACTATCTTTATAGGTTACTTTATCCTGTTCAATTATTTCTGTTAAATCATAATACTGGCCATTTCTAATTTCTCCAATATTTAGTGTTCCATTTCCTCCTGCTCCTCCAGCACTTGTTCCAGATAATAATCTTGCTCCCCCTATATTAGATGTTTTTCCTTTAATCTCTTGATATTTTGTACTCGTAATAATTCCTAATTGATTAATTCCAGTAGGTTGATTGGTAAAGATATTGATACTTCCTCCACCAGAAGATCCTCCTGCAACTCGTTGGCTTCCACCATTGGATCCATTTGCAGTTATATTTCCTGTATTTTCATATTCATTGGCATAAATTACTAATAATCCTCCGGTTCCATTACTTCCTTTTGATGAGCTTGATGCTCCGGCCCCGCCTGGATTTCCGGCTCCGCCTCCACCTGGGTAGGTTGGTGCATATCCTATTCCTCCTGCTCCTCCATTCGCTGTACCGGCAGTTCCGCCATTTCCACCACCACCGGTTCCTCCTGAATAGCTGGTTCCTGCACTTCCTGAGCCTTTACCAGAAATAGCTCCTGAACCTCCACCTCCAGTTTGACGGTTAGATCCTGATCCTCCGTTATTTCCGGCTCCAATACTTCCTCCGGGATTAGCTCCTGAGCCTCCTGTTGCTGGTACCATTTCATAACTTCCATCAGCATTTTTCCATAAGTATACATTCTCTCCTGGTGCTTTTGCTCCATGGGAATTATCGATTGTTCCTTTATTCGTTAATTTTCCTGTTACATATAGTGTAAATCCTTTCGGTCCTCCGTATTCAGTGGAATATGGTTTTACTGTTACTCCTTCATCAATTTCCAAATCTCCATTTACTTTCACAATTACCATATTCTGGGCATTAGTATTCGCCGTTGCCACATCTTGTGCATCCCCAAATATCGTATTATCTTCACTTGTCCAATGTTGATTACCATCATATACGTATACATGTACTGGATAATTTTGATCTACTATTTTTAAATTATATTTTCCAGTAACAATGTCATCTCTAGATAAAGCTTTTAAAATACTTTCTTCTCCATAATCAGGAACCTCTATGACTTTTAATGATTTAGTTATACTTTTGGTAGGTCCAATGTTGCTTGTTATAGTACATGTAATTTGATATTCTCCTATACCTAATTCATTGGTATTCGTAATAACTTGGTCATTAGCTATACATTCTGTCTTTCCACCGGAAGGTCCCAAATAATAAGAAGTTGGTAATTCAATACTATACCCTACTTGAATAATATTAGGTAAATCTAATTTTATATTTAGAGATTCAGTGTCTATTTTAGTAATTTGCATACTACTTGCAGATACAACTTTTTCTTCTTCTAATGCTCTAGCTATAATAGTTGTAAATTTTGATACTTTAAATGAATCCGTATATGTTTGCCATGTCTCACCACTATCAGTACTATACTGATTGGTATATCCTTCTGGATAAATAATACTTATTTCTTTTTCTGTTGTCCAACTATTATCATTAACTGTGATGATAGGATTCTTTACTTTTCTATCTTGATTACTATCTCTTAAATTAATTTCTTTTATTTCTAAGTTACTATCTCCAGAATATATTTCTACAATATACCCATCAGTTGGTATATCAAGCAATGTTACTATTTCAGTTAAAGGTATCGTTACTAATTCTGTATTATTTTTTGCATAGACTTTAATATAGGAATTTATATTTGGCTCATTATTCAAGTAAAATCTTATTTTTCTATTTTCTAAATTATTGTCTAAAGTAAATTTCTTTTTGGTATTTTTAGGAATGGTTTCGAATGTTTCCATATTTTTATCATATGTATTTTCTGCTACTGCATCACTTGGTATACTTACCTCTGCTGTACTAGTTACTGTTAAACCACTACCAATTTTTACGCTTTTAGCTTCTATTTTTCCACTAACAATGGTAATTGGATTGGTATATAAAGTCCAGTTTCCATTATCAATCTTATAATAATTCATAATATCATCTCTGGTATTATCAAATACTATGTAGCTCTCTGTTCCTAGTATCATTCCATTTTCTGTTAATTCTGGATAACCATTGCTTGGGTAAATAATAGGGCTATGTGGAAAATCAAAGTCTAATATGTAAATAACCTCACTAACTTCTGCTGTATTTCCTGCAATATCTGTTCCTTTTGCATATAGTGTGATACTTCCGTTTTCATTTTTCAATGGGTATACATCATATGAGCTTAATGTAATATTTTCTGTATATGGTTGATACGTTCCATTTTCTCCAATTTTAAATTCCTTAATGTCACTATCTCCGTAATCAATACTAATTTCTGCCTTAGTTCCTAGCTTTTCTGTTAAAACATGAATGATAATATGCGGTGCATCTTTATCAATATTGGTAATTTCAATAACTTGTACACTTTCATTTCCAGCTTGGTCAACTGCATAAATTGTATATTTTCCATTTTCCGTTACAGTAAAGGTACCTTGATTTTTTATACTATTACCATTTCTAAGAAAATATTCTTTGCTTTGATCCCCTTTTTCCCATTTAACTTCTCTCAGCATCATATTATCGGTTGCTGAGACTGTAACAATTACTTCACGTTTTGGAGTCTCAAAATCTCCCTGTACTGTAATTTCAGGATTAATTGAATCAATATTGGTGATAATTCGGTATGAAGTTTCAGTAGTAATCTCACTTTGAGTAGTTCCCTTGGCATAAACTACAGTATTATTTTCATTTACCTTAAATGGTCCAGTATATTCTAACCAGCCTGTATCTAAACCATTTGCATTAACAATTTTATATAATTTTTTGGTTAATAGATTAGAATATAAAATTCCGACTTCTACTTCTTTTGTGTAGTTTTCTTCATTTATTACTATCTCTGGGGCCTTTAATTTAGTATTACTCCATCTCATATAAATGTCTTCCATAATTTTTTCAAATGGAGTATCAGTTACATAATAATGATCTGTAAATATTACTTTATTGCCATTTTTATCTTCTACTTCAATACCATCATATTTTCCAGTCATATATTCTTGTTGATATTCTGACTTAATTAATAAAATTCCCTTTTCATCATAAGTTTTCCATACACCATTTTTGCCGTATTTATATTCTCTATCTTCAATATTAGATATAGATGGATAATTTAATTTAATAATATAATATTTCCCTTTATCAATAATTAAATAATTAGGCAGACCTACAATATTATCAATCATATAAGTACTATCTTTTTCATAATTTAAAGCATTACTATTATAGGCATAAATCTCACTATTTTCATATATCTCAAATGGTCCTGTATAATAAAGTCTTTCTCCACCATTTATTTGATAATATTTTGTATTTGCGTTTTTATCAAATTCGATATTAACCATTACTGTATTAGATGCTGTAGTAGGAGTTACTTTTATAATTGGTTCCATAATTCCTGTTGTCAAAAAATCTATTCCTCGTTTTGTTTCTCCTTCTAAATTTTTTCCTATAGCATAAGCATATACAGTTGTATTTTCATATACTTCAAATGGTCCAGTATATTCTTGATATTCAGAATCTTTTCCTAATTTATAGTATTTTTTAGTAGCTCTATTGTCATAAATAATCGTAACTGTAGTATGATTTATCAAATCCTTTGAATTATCTGGATTACATAAGATACTAATATCTAAATTATCTTTTTTTATCGCTGGTGTTTTAGTAGTAATTAATAATTTTTCTATGGTAACACCATATTGATTTATTCCTTTTGCATATACAGTAGTACTATCTGTGATGATAATTGGATTTATATATTTATAATAAATATGTCCATCTAGACTATATTCTAATTGATCATAGTTGCTTCCACTAATTGTTACTTCTACACTATCTAAGGACTCTGTTAGGTAATTATCTGGTATAGCATTAATTCTGACATATGGTTTTTCTCCTCTATATATATTATTAATATATCTATAGCTTGTACTACTTATTCTACCATCACTTTCTCTAATATAATAACTACTAATCGTTGTATTATTGGTAACAGTAAAGCTTCCTGTGTACAATTGATAAGAACCATTTCCAATCTTGTAGTAAATTTCTCTTGCATCATATTCCGTAGTAATATTTACTGCTATATTTTCAGAAATCTGTTCTGCACTAATATTAATATTGGGTCCTGATAAATATTCTGATGGTCTTGCGTCATAGCTAGGTCTGGTAACAGTATTTCCATTTGGAACTGTTTCCGATTCAAAAGATCCTGATCCACCATTGATAGTTCCTTTACTACTACCATGTTCTACTATTTCTCCTATAAATACGCTATCACTCTCACTTACTGTTTTTGTATATAGTCTATTACCATCGCTATCATATACATCTATTTTTTTGCTTACTCTAGCTTCTATTAATGTATTTTTACCTACTACAAATGGTTTAGTATATTCTTGCCAATCGCCAGAGCCTATCTTATATTCTTTTACTTCTGCGTCTTTATCATATATAATTGTTACTTTTGTTGTTTCATCAGATAACAAACTATATTTATTAGGTTCTATATCTACTACTGTCTTACCATTAGGGGCTATAATTACAGTTTCACCATTTAAATCATATCGAATATAAACATCATCAACATCTTCTAGTTTTACTAAAATTGGTCCTGTATAGTCTTGCCATCCAGTATTATCATATCCGTCACGAATTTCGCCTTCTTTTCCTATTCTCCATTGCCAGTTAGTAGAATCTTCTGGATAATATAAATTTAAGCGTATCCATCCATCCCAAGCTTCATCTATTCCTTCTTCCACTGTTACTTTTACTTTCTTGGATACTCCAACATTAATTCCATTATTTCCTTTAGCAATACATTCAATAACATGGGTTCCTGCTTTTAAAGTAGAAGTATCGGTATATATTTCGCCTTCTACAGTACATTGTACTTCACCACCACTAGGTCCAAAGTGATAGTAACTTGGCAAAGCATAATTACTTCCATATGGAAATTCTAATGGTACTTGATCTAAGTTAATCTTTGGAATTTCAGTATCTTCTTCCTCTTTCTCATCATCTTTTCCTGGATCTGGGCTAGTCGTTGGATCTGGGCTAGTCGTTGGATCTGGACTGGTTGTTGGACTTGGGCTAGTCGTTGGACTTGGACTGGTTGTTGGACTTGGGCTAGTTGTTGGGCTTGGACTGGTTGTTGGGCTTGGACTGGTTGTTGGATCTGGACTAGTCGTTGGACTTGGACTGGTTGTTGGATTTGGACTAGTTGTTGGACTTGGACTGGTCGTTGGATTTGGACTAGTTGTTGGACTTGGACTGGTCGTTGGACTTGGGCTAGTCGTTGGACTTGGACTGGTTGTTGGATTTGGGCTAGTCGTTGGATTTGGACTGGTTGTTGGATTTGGACTGGTTGTTGATTCATGGGTTGAATTTTTATCATCTTCTGGCAATGTCTTTACTTGCATACTTAAAAAAGTAGTATTTCCAACCTTGTCGTCTACTTTAACATAAATTGTATATTCCTTTTCTTTTTCTAAATTTTGATACGTATAATTTGGATTTCCCTTTTCATAGTTTATTCCATCTAAACTATAAAAATAATTATAAATACCACTATGTTCGTCTCTTGCACTGACTTTAATATCAATACTTGTCGTTGTAATCTTATCAACAGTAATATTTTCTATAATAGGATTATTATTGTCGATATATACTATTTCTATATTAGAGTGATATCCCTTTCTTCCTTCTTTATCTACTCCTCTAAAAACAACATAATGAATTCCTGTTTCCATTACTTTAGTATTTTTAGTTGTCGTTTTTTTCCAATTACAATTTTTTAGATTTTTACTATTACTAATACAATATTCGTAATAATCTAAGCCATTTTTGGTAGTTGCATCTTTAGATACTTTAATTAATCTTTCTTTAGCCCATTCTCCACTACCACCAGTTATTTCTGGAGCAGATGGTTTTTTGAGATTTAATACTTCTATTACTTGTTCTTCAATAGCATCATAAATACTATTTCCATATGTGATACTAATACTAAATATGCAAAATACTAATAGGAATAAAAGTAATAGAAAAATAATCTTCTTTTTCTTTTTTTTCTTTTCTTCTACTATATCTTGATTGTGCGTTTCTGTTATTGTTTTACTGGTTTTTTCTTCTTGTTCAGTTTGATCAAATGCTGGTGTTATTTTTTTATGAGTTGTTTGTGATATTTTTTTTATCTTCTTTTTCTTTGATTTTTTCTTTTTCATAAACACACATCCTATCCTATATTAATATTTTTCCTGACATTTCTTTTGGAATTTCCAATTGTAAAATTTTCAAAATAGTAGGTGCGATATCCCCTAGTTTGCCATCACTTACTTGATAATTGTTGTTACAAATAATAAATGGTACTTTATTCGTAGTATGTGAGGTAATGATATGATTATTTTCATCTATCATTAATTCACAATTTCCATGATCGGCAGTTACGATTAATAATCCATTTAACTCTTCTACTTTATGATATATTTTACCTAAGCTTTCATCCACTTTTTCTACTGCTTTGATAGCTGCCTCTAAATTACCTGTATGTCCTACCATATCACAGTTTGCAAAATTTAAAATAACCAGATCATATTCATTTTCTGTTAATTCTTTTAATAAAGTATCTGTAACTTCTACAATACTCATTTCTGGTTTTAAATCATAAGTGGCTACTTTAGGCGAGGGAATTAATATCTTTTTTTCATTTGGGTAATCTACTTCTTTACCACCATCAAAAAAGAATGTAACATGTGCATATTTCTCAGTTTCAGCAATTCGCAATTGCTTTAATCCTTTTTTGGCTACATATTCTCCTAAGATATTTGTTAATTTCGGATCATCAAAGGCATGAGAAGCAATTACTGATTCTACCACTGGTAACATCGTTACTACTTTTAAATTTTGAAATTTTTTTACTTTCATATCCTGAAAACTAGGATTTGTAAGAGCTGTTAATATTTCTCTTAAGCGATCTTTGCGGTAATTATATACAATGATTCCATCATTTTCTTCAATTTTTCCTTCTTCTTCAAAGATAGTAGGAATTAAAAATTCATCTGTGATATTTTGCTCATAACTTTCTTTTATAAATTCTTCGATAGAATGGTGTTTCGGACCTATATTATTTACCATTGCATCATATGCTTTTTGTAATCGATCATAATTATTGTCTCGATCCATTCCATAATATCTTCCACCAAGGGTTGCTATCTTTCCAACATTTATTTCTTTTAATTTTTTTTCTACCTGTTCTATATATCGATAGCAGCTGCACGGATCTACATCTCTTCCATCGGCAAAAAGGTGTAGATATAGTTTTTCTATTTGATTTTGTTTGCACATTTCTAGAATTGCCATTAAGTGATTAATATGTGAATGTACACCTCCGTCACTAATTAATCCCATAATATGCAGTTTAGAGTGATTTTGTTTAGCATGATTCATTACTTTTAAGATTTCTTGATTCTGAAAAATTTCTTTATTTTCAATACTTACATTAATTAATTCTTGCGGCTGATATACTAATCTTCCAGCACCTATATTCATATGCCCTACTTCACTATTACCCATTTGTCCTTCTGGTAATCCAACTTCTTTTCCACTAGCATTTAGAGTAGAATGTGGATAATGATTCCATAAAAATTCAAAATTAGGCTTTTTTGCTAATTTTACTGCATTTCCTTTTATCTCTTCTCTTAGGCCAAATCCATCCAAAATACATAAAATAATAGGTTTCATACTTTCTCCTTTTCTTTTATAAATTTTCTTTTAAACAAAATGCAGCATAAATAGGAATATATTTCACTCCTTTTTTTATACTAAAATTATCTTCCGTAAAACGAATAGCTTCAGAAATATTAAATTTACTCATAAATAATGATAAAGATTTGGCTTTAGATAAATTTTTATTTACAATTTCAATAGGAATAATTTTACCTGCTCTAGTTTGAACTATAAAAGGTATTTCTGCTTTTCCTTCGGATTGATAATAGTATAGGTTATAACCACAAGAAAATATGGTATTAGCTAAATTATTTTCGTATAAAATATATTTTAAATTATCATCGCTAAATAACTTTAGTTTAGATATGTGCATCATCATAAATAAAATTCCAGTATCATTTAAATATAATTTAAAGCTTTCAGAATCTTTGCATCTACTAAGTGGGGGATTTGCTTCACTAATTTTATAACATTTGTAAACAATGTTGTTATTGGATAAAAAATCAATAGCTTTTTCATAATCTTTACTTCTTCCACCAGTTCTCATTAAGCCATATTGAAATTTTCTATTTGGTTTTAACAATTGATAAGGTAGAATGTTCACTACATCATTACAACGAATAATATCAATTAGGGTATCTAAATTTAGAAATTCTTTTTTATAAGTATCTAATTGTTTCTCATGAATGATTTTTATCTTTAAATCACTTTCTTTATTGATACTAGCAACAATACTTTCAGGAAGACCACCAGTCATTAAATATTCTTCATAATAATCCATTGCTATGTTATGAAATGGCATACTTTTATTAGTTCGATAAGAATTCTTAATAAAATCAATTAATTCTATATTTCCAATTGCTCTTAAATATTCTTCAAAATCCATAGGAAACATATTTTTATATTGTAGTTCTTCTCCTTTAAAAACTGTTAGTTTTTCTTTTAAGGAAGTAATCATAATAATATGGTATTCATTTTCTTCTTTACCAAATTTCTTAATAGCTTTCACAATACTTTCATTTACAACATTGTCAAAAATAATTAATGTATCATTTTTTAAAATATTTTCCCCTACTAAAAGAGATAATTTTGCTATGATTTTATCTATCGTTCTTTCTTTTTCTAAAATAGATAATAATTCTTGATTATTATCACTATTAATATAAGCAACTGTCTTATATTCTTTTTCTCCAAATTCAACAATCGTATAAGTTTTCCCAATTTGTTTGCTTCCATAAACTAATAAAGGTTTTCTGCTAACATCTTTTTTCCATTTTAGTAAATCATTATAAATTTTTCGTTCCATAAATCGTATCTCCCACGCATATTTTATAATTTAATTATATTGTTTTTTCTTTGAAAAGTCAATAAATGAAATTTTTTTCATATGTTTCTTTAAAAAAATAAACATGGCATTTGGGAAATGTTTTACCATGCCATGTTTATTATTTTGTATAATTCTTTTGGAACTCTAATCTTAATTTATCAGCAACTGTTACGATAAATTCTGAATTAGTCGGTTTTGCTTTATCAATATCTACACTGTGACCAAAAATTTCTTCCATCAAATCCCAGTCTCCGCGATTCCAGCTTACTTCTATTGCATGACGAATCGCTCTTTCAACACGAGATACAGTAGTATCAAATTTACTAGCAATATCAGGATATAGTTCTTTGGTAATTCCACCAATTACTTCTGGTTTTTCATATAAAATCGAAATACCCTCCCGAATATACTGATATCCTTTAATATGAGATGGAATTCCTAATTCATGTAAAATTTTCGTAATAGAAATTTGTAGATTATTATGATAGATATCAATGGATGCATTTGAATAATCTTTTTCTTCTCCACATTCTTCTATTCTTTTTTCCAAATCTGTTAATTCAAATGGTTTTAGAATAAAGTAATTTACACCTAATTCTGATACCTTTCTAATCATATCTTGAGCATTATATGATGTTAATACAATAATCTTCTTATCAATGTTTTCTTTTCTTAATTCTTCTAAAACAGATAATCCATCCTTTTTAGGCATAATTAAATCTAAGACTATTACATCGTAATCTGATTGATGATTTTTTGCTAATCTAATTCCTTCTTCTCCATCACTTGCTTCTAAAACTACTTCAATACTAGCGTGATTATTAAAGTACTCCCTAATCATGCTTATTAACTCGATGTTATCATCGATCATAAGTACTTTGATTTTTTTCATATTATCTCCTTTCGTACTCCACGCAAGTATTATTATACAATAATATCCTACAAATTGATACAGCGAAACTTGACAAGATATGTCAACATATGTCGAATTATGTTATTTATTAGCTAAATCGGATATTGCCCAAAATGTAATAGCTATTAAAATAATAGCTAAAATAATCCAAAAGAAAGGTTCATCAAAGTGATTCATAATAAATTTATAGCATTCATTTGACCATTCTGTTAGGCTTGTCCATATATTATCAAAAACATTTAATATCATTTTATCACCTCTATTAATTTCTTTAATTTGCTAATATCAATACTAGCGCTTCCTATTAAATAGCCATCCAGAGACTTTATTTCTTCTAATAATGTAATGGTATTTTCATTTACACTACCACCATATACTAAAATTGGGGTTATCCCTGTTATTTTTTTTGTTTTTTCTTTCACATATTCTGCTATTTCTATTAATCGTTCTTTGGTTGGAATTTTTCCACTTCCTATTGCCCATACAGGTTCATAGGCAACAATCAATCGATTAATTTTTATGTTTTTTAAGCATGACTCTAGTTCATCACCTAAATTCTTTTTTTCAAAGTCAACCTCTTGTTCTTCACCGATGCAAAGAATTGGACAGATACCAATATCTATCAATTTCTTTATTTTTTCATGAATTTCTTGACTTGTTTCATGATATTTTTTTCTTCTATCAGAATGCCCAATAATTGCATATTCAATAGACATGTTTTTTAATTCATTCATTGAAAATTTATAATTAATATCTTGACTCCCCAGAAAATAATTTTTTCTTTTTAACGAAAATGATGATAATTCTTCATCATTTGGACAAATAATAATGTTAATATTAGGATTCGCTAATCTAGCAATTTCTTCTTGGTAAGTACTCCCTAATAAATGATCCTTATGATTGCTTATTATCCATTTCATCTTTGCTACCTTTCATTTTATCTACAAATTTTCCTATTAAACCTAAACGATTTTTTTTATGTTCTATTGCATATTTATATACGTCAAGTACCGATTCTGCAAAATATTTGGCACTAAAGCGATTAGAATTAATTCTTGCTTGATTTGCTAATTGTTTGACTTTATTTCTATCTTCATATAATTCTTTTATGATTTCTACACATTCCCTTTTATCATTAAATATTCGACCATTTAGTCCATCAACTACTGTATTTTGAAAACTTTCATCATTAATACATATTGGTACTACTTCAGATGCCATAGCTTCTATTACTGTTAAACCTTGTGTTTCTGTATGGGAAGCTGTTAAAAATACATCTGATAAATGATAGTAATAAGGAACTTTTTCCCATTCTACTTTTCCTGTCATAATTACATTATTTTCTATTTTATATTTTTTAATTAGTTTTTTATACTCATCAGAATCTGGCCCATCTCCTACTATTAATAATTTTAAATTAGCATATTTAGGTACTAATTCTTTCATCACATCTAATAAGAATACTACATTTTTTTCTTGGGCTAATCTTCCTATAAAAATTGCTACAAAATCCTCTTTGGTTAATTTTTCTTGTTTTCTTAATTGCGCTAATTTCTGTAGATTAATATTTTCTAAGTAAAATCTTTCTAATTCGATTCCTGTTGGAATAATATGAATGTTTCTATCAACTTGATATTTTTCTTTAAATAAATCATAAGCTTTTTTAGTAGGAACAATTAATTCACTAGCTGTTTTATCACAATAGAAAAGGGTTAAGTATTCTACTATTTTTTTACTAGATTTATTGAAATATCCTTTCGTAATATAATGAGTGTAATCTTCATACATGGTATGATAGGTATGGACTAAAGGAATATCTAATTGATAAGCTAATAGTCTCGCAAATGTCCCAATCGCAAATTCAGTTTGGGAATGAATAATATCTAAGTTCCAACTTTTTATTTTATTAACAGCTTTTATAGGATAGACTGCTGTTAGTCTTGAATCGTAAATTCCAGTTGGAATTCCTGGAATCTTTAAAATATGTTCTTTTTCATTATATTCATAACGAAAATTTTCTAAATTAGCTGTTACTACATATACCTCATGTCCCAATTTTTCTAAACCTTTTTTCAACATAACTTCACTAGTTACTAGACCGCTAATGTAAGGAGTATAGGTTTCTGTAAAGATTCCTATTCGCATTCTTGATCGCCTCTTTTTATATTGATATTAAATAAAATTCCTCCTATTACCATTGGTAAATAATAGGATATTGTTCTCCAAATTAATAATGATGCTCTTAATAAAGTTCCTTTTATGAAATTACCAAAAAACTTGAAATATCCAAATTCAATACCGCCACTTGCTCCAGGTATTGGAACAAAGGATCCCATAATTAATACATAAGCAGATGCACATATTGTTTTTAATGGTGTTACTTCAGGTGGTATTGTTTTAGTTAATGCTAGTATCACAAAATAGGGCATAACATAAGTTAATGCTAAGTAAATGACATTATAAAGAAAAGCTTTAATGCATAGTGGTTTGTTCCTTTTTAGATATTCTGCTCCTTTATGAAAATCGTCTACTTTTTCACGCCATTTTTCTTGTTTCTCTTCTTTATTTTTAATTATTTTTAATTTATTCAATATAGAAATTCCTTTTTGAATTAAAAAATGATTGAATTTACTACTAAAACTAACAATAACTAATCCTACCATTACTAGAGTATTCATAAAGAACCCCAATGTTACCAATTGTTTTAATAGAGTGATTTCTGTAAAAATACTTAAATAATGATTTATTAAAATCGCAAAAATTCCAAAAACTACTAATGCTGCTTGATAGATAATAAAATTTTGAATAATAATATTGGTAGCTTTTGTCAGACGAATTCCATCTTTATTTAATATGTATATTTGCATTGGTTGTCCCCCCGAAGAAAAGGGAGTAATTCCATTAAAAAATTTTGTGATTAAAAGCATTCTATATGACTTTTTAAATGTATAATCATATTCATATCCACGAATAATTTCCTGATATGCTTTAGCTTCAAATCCTAATGCTATAAAGAAACATGCCAATGCTAGCATCAGCCAGATAGGATTCGCATTTCTTAAATTATTTATAATATTTGGAAAATCATCTTTTAAGAAACAAATCAAAACGATAATTGTGATTAATAATAGAATAATGCTATTTTTTTTTAGATTTTTCATGATTACTCCTAATTTTTATTTTCTATTACCTCTAAGCCTGGTAATTGTTTTCCTTCCAAATATTCTAGAGTAGCTCCTCCTCCAGTTGAGGCATGAGAAATTTTATCTTGATATCCTAGTTTAGAACTTGCTGCCACAATATCTCCACCGCCTAGGATGGTATAAATTTTTTTCTCTGTTAAATATTTTAAAATTTCTTTGGTAGATAGCTGATATTTTTCTATTTCATAATAGCCTAATGGGCCATTCCATACTACTGTTTTGGCTTCTGCTAGATTTTGTTTAATAAGTTCTATTGTTTCTGGTCCTAAATCTAATCCAATTTCATTTTCTTGAATATCACTTACTAAACGATTTATTGAATTACTATTTTCTTCTATTTTTTCAGATACTATGACATCTATTGGTAATATTATTTTATGAGAGTAATTTGCTAATATTTCTTTACAAAAAGGAATAAAATCATCTTCTACTAAGGACTTACCTATTTCTAAGTTTTTAGCCTTTAAGAAAGTAAATGCCATTGCTCCGCCAATAATGATTTTATCTGCTTTCGTTACTAAATTTTTAATCACCCCTAATTTATCTGATACTTTTTTTCCTCCTAGGATCACAATATAAGGACTTTCTGGTTTATTTAAACTAGAAAGCGCTTTTAATTCTTTTTCTACTAAAAAGCCTATACCATTTGGAAGATGAGAAGCAATACCAACATTAGATGCATGACTTCTATGAATTGTTCCAAAAGCATCATTTATGAAAATATCACCTAAAGAAGCCCAATATTTTCCTAATTCTAAATCATTTGAACTTTCTTTTTTGCCATCTAAGTCTGCGTAGCGTGTATTTTCTAGCAAAAGGATTTCTCCTTCTTTTAAATGATTAACTTTTTCTTCTACTTCTGTTCCTATATTGGTATGTAGGAAGGTTACTTTTTTTCCTAATAATTTTTCCAAATCAATAGCTACTATCTCTAAGGAATTCCCTTTTAGATCACTTTCTGTTTTAATTCTTCCTAAATGTGAAAGTAAGATTACTTTAGCTCCATGAGAGAGTGCATACTGAATAGTAGGTAGGCTTTCTCTCACTCTATTATCATCTAAAATTTTCCCTTCTTTCATTGGCACATTAAAATCCACGCGAATGATTACTTTTTTTCCTTTTAAATCAAAATCAGTTATTGTTTTTTTCATTTTATCATTCTCCTATTTCCATTATAACACAATTCTAATAGAAAAAAAGAAAAAAGCTATGCTGATTTCTTTTTTGTTTGTTATATTTATTCTTGTTTATTTTTCTTCTATAAATTCCATCAATTGATAATTATTCATTCCTTTATGAAAAGTTTAAAAATAGAAAATATTCTTTACTTTATAAATTTCATTAAGTATTTTGCTACTCTAACCATTTGTGAAGTATAGGAATTTTCATTATCATACCATGCTACTACTTGCACTAATGATTTTCCATTTGATAGTGGGATTGCTTTGGTTTGTGTTGCATCAAATACAGAGCCATGTGTATCTCCTATAATATCGCTGGAAACAATATCTTCTTCTGTATAACCATAGGATTCACTCGTTTTACTTTTCATATAACTATTTATTTCCTCTTTTGTTACATTTTTTTCGATAACAGCATCTAAAATAGTTAAAGATCCATCAGTTACTGGTACTCTTTCAGCACTACCAATCAATTTTTTATCAAGTTCAGGAATAACTAACCCAATAGCCTTAGCTGCCCCTGTTGAATTAGGTACAATATTTACGGCAGCTGCTCTTGCTCTTCTTAAATTTCCTTTACGATGCGGACCATCTAATAGCATTTGATCTCCTGTATAGGCATGAATGGTTGTCATAATACCGGATTCTATCTTACCATAATCATTTAAAGCTTTTGCCATTGGTGCAAGACAATTGGTAGTACAGGAAGCAGCTGATATAATATTATCTTCACTGGTTAAAATATCTTCATTCACTCCATATACAATTGTTTTTACATCATCCCCGGCAGGTGCTGAAATAAGCACTTTTTTGCTACCAGCTTCAATATGAGCATTCGCTTTTTCTTTAGTTGTAAAAAAGCCTGTACACTCTAAAACTACATCTACTCCTAATTCTTTCCATGGTAAATTTTTAGGATCTGGTTCTTTATAAATTTTAATTTCCTCTTGATCAACGATAATAGAATTCTCTGTATATTGAATAGTATCTGCTAATTCATACTTTTTTTGAGCAGAATCATATTTTAATAAATAAGCTAACATCTCAGGAGAAGTTAAATCATTAATTGCTACTATATCAATTCCATCTTTATGAAACATTTGCCTAAAGGCAAGTCTGCCAATTCTACCAAAGCCATTAATTGCTACTTTCATTATCATCTATCCTTTCTATTTTCATTATATAATCTTATCCAAAGTGATTCAATATATTCCTTTATTCACTATACAAAACTTGTCACTTATCATATATTTTATTTTTACACATAAAATAAGAATAAGAGGTGAATCATGAATTTAATAGCTAGAAATGGACCAAGTTCTAAAAATACACCAGTTGATACTTATGACTCTTTATTATTAGCCATTCACACTGATTATATTGCTGGTGTTGAAATGAATTTGAACATGACAAAAGATGGTAAAATCATCGTCTATCAAACAGATGCTATTGATAATCATCCCAATTATAAAATATCCAATTTAACTTATACAGAACTACAAAAATTTAATTTAGGAAGCAAAGTAAAAAAACATTGGATTATTACATTAGAAGATGTTTTAAAACTTTTTGAAACAACTTCTAAAATGTTAGTATTAAATTTAAATAGTCATGGAGAGAATAATTCTAATTTTATACAAACCATTTTCAACTTAATTAATCAATATCCTAATGATAATATCTATATCAAAAGCTCTTGTAAAGAAATTGTTTTAGATATGAAAGCAAAGGAAAATAAGGCGAAGATTGGTGCGGTTATTATGAATACAGAGCCTTATTTTTGGGATTTAGACTTAGATTTTTATTCAGTATCTATTCAACATGCGAATATCAATGAATGTAGCAAATATATTAAAAATCAAATGAATAATAATCGTTATATTATGATGGGGGATATTAACAATCCTAATTTATATGAAGATGTAAAAACAAGCCTAAGTAATGACATCATGGATAAATCTTATATTATTACTTCTAATGTAGTTTCTCTTGCTCAAGAATATTACCCAAATTAAAGAAAGATACCAAAGTACCTTTCTTTTTATATTCGAAAACATCCACCCCCAATAAATTCTCTTAAAATAGAATCACTAGGAATACTCTCCGATGGAATTGGTAAAAATAATCTTAAAAAATTAATTAAACGAATTGCTTCATTATAATAAGGGGATGTCGGTTCTACTGAATAAAGAAGTGGTTCTACAAAAGTTTTTAATACTCCTAATTCATAAATCATCGCTGTATTAAAGGTATAGTCTGCTTCATCTTGATAAGGAAAAATATAATTTTCTTCTCCCTCTCTTACTTTAGCCCAACTTTTTAAGGTCTCCTCAACATTATTACCACGAGTTCTATTATCTCTTACAATTCTTCTTAATAGCCTATTATCTGTTGTAGATACTCTAACATGATTATCAATATTTAATTCAGTTAAAGCAGATAGATAAATAGTACATTTTTTTTCTTTTGGAATATGCTCTAATACTTTTGGATTTAGAGCATGAATTCCTTCAATTAATAAAATATCATCAGAACTTATTTGCATCTTTTGTTTATATTCTTTTTCTCCTAAAACAAAATTAAAGGTAGGGAGAATTACCTCTTGCCCTGTTAACAATTTTTCAATCGTTTCTTCAAATAATTTCAAATCTACTGCTTCTAATCGTTCAAAATCAGGATTTCCTTCCTCATCTAATGGAGTATCACATCGATCAACAAAAAAATCATCCATCGATAGCATTTTAGGATTTTTCCCTAAACTCTTTAAGCTTAGCATTAACTTATTGGTAGTCGTGGTTTTTCCTGTTGAAGAAGGACCTGCTAATAAAACTACTTTTACATTTTGATTAGAAATAATTTTCTTTGCAAGTTCCATTAGTCCATAATTTTTCATAACCTCATCTAACTGGATTAATTCTTCAATGTTACTGCCAGATACCCTTTTATTTAAATCAGTCACATTTTCAAGATTTAATTTTTTAGCCCAGGCACGTGTTTCTTGAAATAAATGAAATACATTTTCCCTATGCTCATAAGGTTTAATACCGTCTTTCATATAAATAGTAGGGAATCTTAATACAAAACCTTTTTCATTTAAATAAGTTAATTCAAAATGAGATAAACTTTTGGTAGAAATGGGCATTAGACTATAAAAATAATTGTACATATTACCTAATTTGTATAAAGTAAGATGGGTAGATGTTACATATTTCATAATATCTGCCTTGATAAAATCGCCAATATTTTTAAAATATTCCATTGCTTCTAATCTAGAAACAGTAACTTTTTGAATAGGAAGATTACTATTTACTAATTCTCTCATTTTATTTTCTAATACATCAAGATCTTCTTTTTTTATTGGAATAGTAGGCTCAATATATAAACCTTTATCTAGGGAATGGCACACTTTTAAATTTGCCTGTTTCCCAAATACTTGCTGAAAAGCATAAATCATTAAGTAAATCAATCCATTTACATAAATAGAATTAGCACTACGATGTGTTAAATCTAGAAATTCTATTTCACTGTTTTTAGTTATAGTATCAATTAATTCTTTATAAATTCCATCTACTTTTGCGATAATAATATCATATTTAAAATCTTGTTGGTAATCTTTTGAAATTGTTTCTAGCGTAGTACCGTAATCTATTTCTTTTTGACTACCATTAATCGTTATTATTAGTTTGCTCATAAAGTCCCCTTTTTTCTTTTCGATTATTATTATTTTGATTCCGATTTCTCTGCTTCTCTATTCGCTATTTTTTTGGCTTTTGCTATAGATGTTAAAATGGCATTTGTAACTATTCTAGAAATAGCGATTGGTGGATAATTATTAAAACGTTGCATATTGGCAAAATCTTGTTCTACCATATTATAAAAATTATTATCTAATCGATCGGTTCTTTCTTGCATAGAAGGAATCGGTATCGTATTACTATTTGGTGCTTTGGCATATTCTATTAAATTTTTTAAAAGCTGTACTTTATCACTATCTATTATGATGCCAATATCCATTAATTCTAAGATTAAATCATCTAAACTTAAATTCTGCATAGCTTTTACAAAAGGAGAAGCATTCGTTTGGTATAACATATTTAAGGCTTTTTCAATTTCACTACTAGTTGTAAACTCTGGTTTTTCTTTGATATCTTTAAAAATTGCTCTGATGACTTTTTTATCATCACTTTTAATGTATTTTTGAGCAGAAACCATGGTTAATCCTAATTCTTCTAAAGTACTAGCTTCTGTAATATGCTTCATTTCTTGCTCATATAGAATACTATTATGTGATAAATCATATATTTGATGATATAAATTTTCTATTTGGCTATTCATCCTATTTTGTTCATCTAGCATTTCTTCTAATGTTTGATCAAATTGAGTCATTAATGTATTTATCTGTTTTCCACTTGTTAATTTGGTAAGCAGATGATTATTTAAATCTTTTATCTGTTTTGATAGATTTAATAACTGACTTTTCTTTTCATCATATTTTTGATTGCTTTCTTGAAATAATTTTTTAATTTCTGCTTCTAGTTGTTTTGGTTGCTGCATTTTTTGATTTATCTCTGCAATAAGACCTTCTTTTACTTCTTCTAACATAAAAACACCTACTTTATTTGTATATTTTTATTATAGCACATTTTGTCTAACTAATAAATGTATAAAATGATTTGATTTACACTATTATAATTATAGGTGATAATTATGAGTTTAGTGCCAATGGTTGTAGATAAAGAAGCAAGTGGTGAAAGAAGCTATGATATTTTTTCAAGGCTTTTAAAAAATAGAATTATTTTACTCAGTGGAGAAATCGATGATGTACTCGCTAATAGTGTGGTAGCACAACTTTTATATCTTGATTCTTTGAATCATGATGATATTAGTCTTTATATTAATTCCCCTGGTGGTTCTGTTACAGCTGGTATGGCTATCTATGATACGATGAATTTTTTAAAAAGTGATGTATCTACAATTTGCTTAGGAATGGCTGCTAGTATGGCTGCATTTCTACTATCTTCTGGTGAAAAAGGAAAAAGATACATTCTTCCTAATTCTGAGGTTATGATACATCAACCACTAGGTGGTGCTCAAGGTCAAGCTACAGAAATTAAAATTGCTGCAGAACATATTTTAAAATTAAGAGATAAATTAAATCAAATATTAGCTAAAAATACAAACCAAAAAATTGATACTATTCAAAAAGATACTGAAAGGGATAACTTTATGGATAGTAAAGAAGCATTGGAATATGGATTAGTGGATAAAATTATAGAAAAAGAAACTAAATAGTCAAAAATAATTAGTTTCTTTTTCTTTTCTTGTTTAACTTTTTTAATATTTCGTTTTTTACATATATGTTTTTATTATCAATTTGCTTTTATTTTCATGTTTACATCTTTCTACTAGTTTTCATAAAAATACTATATTCATCGTCTTGCTGAACCTCTACCATACCTGCTTTATTTAATACATTTTTGCTATAATTGTTGTTATGATCCACTTGTGCTACAACACAATCTATATTTCTTTGTTCAAATAACCAATTCATTACTTCTTCAACTAATTTTTTACCCAACGATTGTCCTCTGTAACTTTCATCAATTGCGTAATACAAACGAACTGTATCACCATGATATGCTTCTGTCTTAGAAGATATATTTAAGTATCCTATTTTTTCATCAAATTGATTTTCAACAATATATCTATGTTCATTTTGATTCACTGATAAATTCCCATTAGATAAATCCCAAAGATATCCCATATCTTTTGATTTCATTAAATATTTTAAATATCTCAAATGTTCTTTATTTTTATAATCAATTAATTTTAAGTTTAATGTTCTTAATTTTATCATAACTACTCCTCTTATTTGATGTTTAAATTGCTTTTCATTCTACTAGCTAATTCCCTTATTTTACGAAAACGGTGATTTAAACCAGATTTCGTAATTGGTTTCCCAGTTTCATAACTAATAATTTCACTTAATTCTAATAAAGAAGCTTCCGGGTATTTTAAACGGTACTCAATTGCTTCTTTGGTCTTATCATCTAGTAATTCTAATGCTAAATTTTCTTTTAAATACTCAATATCTTCAATTTGTTTAGTAGCTGTTTCAACAATTTTATCGATATTGGCTTGTTCACAATTATTCAGACGATTTGTCATATTTTTATGATCTCTATAAATTCGGATATCTTCATAATATAAAATTGCTTGATTCGCATTAATAATTCTTAGAAAATCCCCTATCTTCTCTGCTTCTTTAATATAAACCATATAGCCTTTCGATCTGGATAATACTTTACTATTTAGTTCAAATTCATTTAATAAATTGGATATTAAATTTGCTTCTTGTTTTTCTTCAATTAGAAATTCTAAATGGTATCGTGCAGTCTTCGGATCATTAATACTTCCTTTTGATAAAAAAGCCCCTCTTAGATATGCTCTTTTTTCATCTTCAGAACCCAAAATATAATCATTAGGCGTATCTAAAAAAATTCCATTTTCTGAAATAATTGATAAATCTTTTAAAATAAAATCTACTTTATCATTAATCATAATAAGATATAGATTATTCTTGCTAAAATTCATATTTTTACGACTTTCAATTTCGCAGTTTACATCATAAATATCTTTTATTAATTGATAAATTCTTTTGGCAACAGTAGCATTTTCTGTTAATAAATCTATCGTATTATCCGTACAGGTTCCATTATTTCTTAAAAATCCTGATAATTCTGCTATACTTTCTGAGCGAGTGTTTTTTATTCGAGAAATTTCTTCTTTAATTGTTGTTGTAAAAGACATAAATTCACCTCATTAAATAAGAAAAAATAATAGAACATAATTTCAAACTATTGGACTTTACTGTATCATTTCCTATGATTAATAAATCATCTTCTATTAATTCAATTCCCATGTTTTTTATATTTTTATAATCGATTAAAACAAAATCTTTTTGTTCATCGCTCTTATATTTTTGGAATGTCTTAGGTTTGATCGTCATATTATTAGCGACCACTACATTAATCCTATTTTTGCCTAAATATTTTTCTAGTATTTTTAAATGATCACTTACTCTAAAATTGTCTGTTTCTCCTGGTTGTGTCATTGTATTACACAAATACATAACTTTTGCTTTTGTATGTTTTATTTCTTTTGTTATTTTTGTGCATAATAAATGTGGAAGAATACTAGTATACAAACTTCCCATTGATAATATGACTAAATCTGCTTCTTTGATTGCGGTTAAAATTTCTTTATCAACATGTGGTTTTTCCTTGTAAAATATTCTTTTATATTTTTCATTAGCACGCGTTAGATTATCCTCACCTTCTATTATTTTACCTTCTATTGTTTCTCCCATTAAGGTCAAATAATCTTCTGATAGGGGTAAGACTTTATGACGGACATCTAAAAGCTTACTTAAATGGTTAATACTTGTTTTCAAGTTTTTTGTCTTATTTAACATTGCTGTTAATACTAAATTTCCTAAAGGGTGGCCATTTAAATCGCTGTATGTTTCAAAGCGATATTCCATAATATTTTTTATATCTTCAGGTAATTCTGATAAACTACTTAGGACCTTTCTGATGTCTCCTACTCCTGGAATTAAAAATTCTTTTCTTAGTCTCCCAGTAGAGCTGCCACTGTCTGATACTACAATTACTGCTGTAATATCCACTGGAAAATTTTTTAGTTCACGAAGTACATGTGATAGGCCTGTTCCGCCACCAAATATTACTATTTTCTTTTTCACATAATCACACTCTTTACTTTATACTATGATTATTACTATTTATTTCTCTTATTTCTGGTTTCATATGATCGTTTTCTCTTACTATTTTTTTCAAATATTCGGTTTCTAGGAAACTAGTATTAATATTTATATTAACTATGCCAAAATTGCTTACTAAAGATTCCAATTGTATACTATTTTTGATATCTTCTTTGTTGATTACTTCACTAGTAAGAATATTAAACATCGTGTCATTTCTATAGTCAATGTAACCGAAATAGTACTTTTCTTCGGTGTCGTTTTTCAAAGAATAAATTAGTATATTATTAACAGATGATGTCTCTAAAATCACTTTATTTTCATCATAAATTTTTATTTCTTTATTTTTCGTTGTAATTGTTTGTTTTTGAGCAATTTCATTTATATCTACCAAAATTTCTTGTTCAGTTACTGTTGGATTTTCAATCCTAAATGTCCAGTCATTTTTATTTTGATTCAATATTTCTGTATAGGTTTCATATTTTGGGTTAAAATATAGTGGCAAATGGCAAAGATGTTGATAAATTTCTAAATCAGATTGTCCTTCTTCTATCATCTTAACTATTCGTTGGTTGATAATATTTTTTTCCAGATTTTCCAAACTAGTTCGGTCTTGAATATCTTTTTCACTTGTATTCATGCTTGTGTCTAAGATATCTACCATATCTTCTAACCCTAAATTTTTCAAGTGAGGCTCCAATAGTTTAACATTTCCATTTAAAAAATTATACACTGTATAATTTTCATCTAGCATTAAAAATTGATATTCTAAATTCGCATATGGACTATATCTAGTATACAAATGGGAATCCATTTCAAAATAATTTTCCCAATTAGGAGATAATAAGTAATCGGTTACGATAGTGGTCATACCTTCTGTAAAAGACCTTCCATAATTATTCGTTGTATCATAGCTTACTTCAATTTTGTATTCTGTTGATGTTTCCTTATCCTTACAAGTTAAATAAGCATTATTTATGGTATGAACTAATTCATGAAACATGACTAATTTTTCAACTTGTTCGTCCGCATAATTTTCTTTTACAGTGATGGTATTGGATAAAGGAACATAGAAACCATCACTATTTTCGTGGCTCCATGCATCATTTTCAACTACTTCTATTTCTAAGTCTTTTAAATTTTCGTTAAAAACTGTCAAATCTAGTTTTGGCAGACGCTCTTTTAAAGTTTGAATAAATTCAAGAATATATTCTTTATATTTTTTGGGGATAGCATTATTTTTTTCTAAAGTCTTTTCTACTTCGTTAAAAGATACTTTGTTGTATCCAAAAATTTCTAAGGCATCTGCATGATAAATTATTATCATGTCATTTTTAATTTCATAATTGTAATTATAATTACTTTGTTCAAATTCTATGGATTGAGTTACATTACTCTGTTTTTCTAGTGTATATATTTTTTCTATTGGCTTAATACTTAACGCTAATATAACTCCTAGAGTTCCAGTTACTAATATTTTTTTGGGAAATGAATATTTTTTTTCATAAAGAATATTATCAGATATATTATAAATATTGTTTAATGCAACATAATCTTTCAAATTTGGGTAATAATAATGTTCTTGATTATTTTCAATCCTAACTTCTAAAAAATGCTTTTTATGTTCTTCATCTACAAAAATATCAAATATTTTATTTTGATATTTTACTCTTAAGATTTTTCGATATTGATCCATAATATCACCTCTTTTATTTTACTTAGAATAATATTTCTTTTTTTTCTTTATCCTTGTATAGATTATCAAACCTAGTTCCTTTCTTACAGAAAAGTATCATTAATATTCCTATTATTATCAGTATTATTGATACTAATTGTGCCATTTTGATACTACCTAACATTAGACTATCTGTACGCATGCCTTCAATAAAAAATCTACCTACAGAATACCAAACTAAATATACGCCTGTTAATTGACCAGTTTTTAAATATTTGTATCTTCTAACTATTAATAAGGCTATAAATCCAGAAAAGTCCCAAATGGATTCATATAAAAAAGCAGGTTGGTGATAAGCACCATTAATATACATTCCTTGAATTAAAAATTGTGGAACCCCTAATTTTTGTAGATTTTCTAATGTGGTAACAGCACCATAGGCTTCACCATTGAAAAAATTACCCCATCTACCAATAGCTTGTCCTAAAATAAGGCCTACTACTAAGATGTCTAATACTTTTAAAGTTTTAGCATGATATTTTTTTGTATAAAAAATAATTGTTAATAATCCAAATAAAATGCCTCCATGAATAGCTAAACCACCATTCCATACTTCCAGTATTTCTATTGGATATTTTAAGTAATAATCGAGGTTAAATAAAACATAGTAGAGTCTAGCACCAATAAGGCCAAAGATAATTCCATAAAAGATTAAATTGATGATAAAATCCTCATTAATTTTTTGCCTCTTTGTTTCTCTTAAAATCACAAAGCTACCAAACAATATTCCTAAAAATATAAAAATGGAATACCAATATATTTGTATAAAACCTAAATCTAGTGCAACTCTATCCATTTTTCTTAATCCTCCTCATAATTGGTGTGATAATGATATTATCAATAAATATATTCATTAGTGATATTAAGATAGCGATAAAAAAAACTGTTAAAATTCCATGTATCTCAAAATGTGATCCTAGTATCCATTCTGTTAACTTTAAAATAATTACATTTATAAATGGATAAAATAATCCTAGAGTAATTCCTGTTAAAGGAACTGTTAGCCAAAATATTAAAGGTTTTATGGTCTTGTTTAGAATAAAAATGATAAAGGTTGCTATGATTCCATAGGTATACAGATGGGCATCATCAATCTGGAAGCTATCAAAAAAGGTTGCAACAAATACTAATATCATAGCATAACTAATAAAATGTAAACTCCAATCCAAGATATTATCAATATGAACTTTTAATGTTTTATTCATTTAATCACCTGTTTTTATTACTTTAGTTACAGTATTTTCTTTAAAAATTCCCCTGTTGCTGATTCTTTGACTTTAGCTATTTCTTCTGGAGTACCTGTTGCTATTACTTGTCCTCCTCCATCGCCACCAGTTGGTCCAAGGTCAATAATATAATCAGCACATTTTATAACATCAAGGTTGTGTTCAATCACAACTACCGTATCTTTATTATCTACTATTTTTTGAATAATTGCAAGTAATCTCTTAATATCTGCTGAATGAAGTCCCGTTGTTGGTTCATCCATAATGTAAAGCGTTTTACCAGTTGGTTTCTTTTGAAGTTCTTTGGCAAGTTTTACTCTTCCTGCTTCTCCACCGGATAGCGTAGTAGCACTTTGTCCTAATTTAATGTAACCAATTCCTACATCTTCTAATACTTGCAGTTTTGATTTGATTTTAGGAACATTTTCGAAGAATTCTAATGCTTCACTAACACGCATATCTAATACTTCCGCAATATTTTTGTCTTTATATTTTATTCTTAATGTTTCACTATTATACCTAGTTCCATGACATACTTCACAAGGAATATAAACATCTGGTAAAAAATGCATTTCTATTTTTTTGACTCCATCTCCACGACAAGCTTCACATCTACCACCTTTTACATTAAATGAAAATCTATCTTTTCCAAAACCGTACATTTTTGCTTCTTTGGTTGTGGTAAATAAATCTCTAATTTCATCAAAAACTCCTGTATAAGTTGCTGGATTACTACGAGGGGTTCTACCAATAGGATTTTGAGAGATTTCTACTACTTTATCAAGTTGGTCTAATCCTGTAATTTTTTTATGTTTACCAGGTTTTACTTTTGATTTATAAATGGTACTATAAGCAGCATTACATAATATTTGATTTACTAGACTACTTTTTCCACTACCAGATACCCCTGTTACACAAGTAAATGTGCCAAGTGGAAACTTAACATCAATATTTTTTAAGTTATTTTCTTGAGCTCCTTTGATTTCAATATATTTTTTTGTACCTTTTCTTCTATTTTTTGGGATTTCAATACATTCTTTCCCACTTAAATATCGGCCTGTAATACTTTTTTCGTTTTTCATGACTTCTTCAGGTGTTCCACAAGCGATAATTTCCCCACCATGATCACCAGCTCCAGGTCCTACATCTACCAAATAATCACTAGCTAACATAGTATCTGTATCATGTTCAACCACAATTAAAGTATTTCCTAAATCTCTCATCTCTAAAAGGGAGTCAATTAATTTAGCATTATCTTTTTGATGTAATCCAATACTTGGTTCATCTAAAACATATAAAACACCTGTTAACTTTGAACCAATTTGAGTAGCAAGTCTAATTCTTTGAGCCTCACCACCAGACAATGTTCCTGCAGAACGGCTAAGTGTTAGATATTCTAGTCCAACATTTTTTAAGAAATTTAATCGTGCCAAAATTTCTTTGATTAGTAAAGTGGAAATTTCTTGTTGAGATTTGGTTAATTTTAAATTTTCAAAAAAAGGAATCAAATCTTTAATACTCATACAAGTTACTTCATAAATATTTTTCTTTCCTACTAAAACAGATAATACATTATCTTGAAGTCTAGCACCATGACAAGTCTCACAAACTGTCTCCAACATATAATTTTCTAACCATTCACGAATCCAAGTACTGCTTGTCTCCATATATCTTCGTTCTAGATTATTAATAATTCCTTCATAATAATCCTTTTGATTATAAAGATTACCACTTTTAGATTGGTATTGAAAGTGAATAATTTCATCGCTACCATATAAAATATAGTTCTGTTCTTTTTTCGTTAATTTTTCAAAAGGTTTATTCATATCAATTTTATAATGATTACATAAACATTCTAATCTTTTATAGTCAAGTGCTTCAGGGTCATCTGTTAATGTTTTAATTGCGCCTCCACTCAAGCTTTTTCTACCATCTGGTACTACTAGATCAGGATCCATTTTTAATTTGACACCTAATCCTTTACAGTCTGGACAACTACAGAATGGAGCATTAAAACTAAACATTCTAGGTTCTAATTCTGGCAAAGAAAAATCACAGTAAGGACAGGCAAAATTTTCAGAATAAACTATTTCTTTGTTTCCAACATAGTCAATAATGACTTTTCCTTTAGAAAGTTTAATTGCTTGTTCAACAGATTCTGTTAAACGGCTTCTAATACCCTCTTTTAAAACAATTCGATCAATAATGACATCAATATTATCTTTTTTATTTTTTTCAAGCTTAATTTCTTCACTTAAATCAAAAGTTTCTCCATTAATACGAACTCTGACATATCCTTCTTTTCTTAAATCTTCTAATAAATCTTTATGTGTTCCTTTCTCACCATGAACAACAGGTGCCATGATAATTAATTTGGTTCCTTCTTCATTTTCTATAATTTTATCCACAATTTCATCGATACTTTGGGATGAAATAGGTACATGATGATTCGGACAATAAGGAATACCAATACGAGCAAATAATAGTCTTAAATAATCATAAATTTCCGTAACGGTTCCAACAGTTGAACGTGGATTTTTAGAAGTTGTTTTTTGATCAATACTAATAGAAGGAGATAACCCTTCAATAGAATCTACATCTGGTTTTTCAGTACCTCCTAAAAATTGTCTAGCATAAGCTGATAAACTTTCAACATATCTTCTTTGACCTTCCGCATAAATTGTATCAAAAGCAAGTGATGATTTTCCACTTCCTGATACTCCTGTCATTACAATTAATTTATTTTTAGGAAGTTCTAGATCTACATTCTTTAAATTATTTTCTCTAGCACCTTTAATAATAATTTTATCCATATACATCACCTTTTCTGTCTGTTATTATACCACTTTTTTTTAAAATTACTTTAAAAACAACATTATTATATCAGTAAAACATTTGTTTGAAAAGTATTTTTAAAAATAATCCATCCATTAGATAGATTATTTAAGCACTTTTCTTTAATTTTTTTACTTCTTCTTTTCCCGTTTTTCGTAAAGCATAATCAATTTGTTTATCTCCTACAAAGCTGCCTAAACTACTAACCAAAGGTCTTTCTTCTACCCTCATTATTTTATAATATTCCTTATATTTTCTCAATGGCTTATATTGAGGTATTTTCTTAACATGATCAAATCCTATTAACTTTAATGCTACTACTTTTGACTCTACTGGAGAAATCAATTCACTGGCATCTGGATTAATAGTTTCAACATGACCAATATATACTTTTTTATGAATTCCCATTTTCAAATCCCCTGTCTCCTAATGATTAACTAGGAGATTTATTCTATTATAGAAATCGATTGTTGTCAATTATTTTTTCTCGTTCTGGATTGGAAATTTTTAGTAAGTATATCTTTAAAACTACAGTGTTTACACAAATCTTCCACCATTTTTCTATTCTCAAATCCCTCTTTAATTTTTTGAAATCGACTACTATTTATAATTTCCTCTAGTGATTGTTCATAAATATTTCCTAAAATAATGATTCCATTACTATCTAAGCAACAGGGTACAATGGTACCATCTACTAAAATAGCTAATTGGTCTTTTAAAGCATAACAGTATCCCCTATCAGAAACATAATCATTTGCTAAGCTTGGCCAAATAAATTCATTTTTCTTATCGATATATAAATTTTCTCTCATTTTAATATGATTTTCTTTTTTTACTTTATCCACAAATTCTGGGGATAACTGATAATATGCAATTATTTTATTCACAATTTCAGTGGATTTTTGATTTAATTTATTATCATCCATAGTCCAAAAACGATAAACAATAATTTTCTGTTTTAAGATATCCACTGTTTCAAAGATTTCTTCTAAATAATTTTGTTTTTCATTTTCACTATGCAAAGAAATATTAATTTGTCTGATTGCTGGATGTTTTAATATCTCACATCTATCTTTTACCAAGGTACCATTGGTCGTAATATTGACTTGTTTATGATATTTACTACATAAATCTAAAATTTCTTTTAATTGTGGATGAAGAAGAGGTTCTCCTTTTACATGAAGATAAAGATAATCTGTATAAGGATTAATTTTTTGAAGAATTTTTTCCATTTTTTCTAGCGTAATATTTTCTTTCATTCGATGATCTTGGCTACAGAAAGAACAGGATAAATTGCAGATATTCGTAATTTCAATATAAATTTTTTTAAACTTTTTCATTCTATTTCTGCTTTTAATTCAAATAAAGCATCCCTTAATTCCATAGCTCTTTCAAAATCTAAATCTTTAGCTGCTTTTTTCATTTCTTCCTCAATTTCTTCTATCATTTTTAATAATTCTTTCTTATCTTGTTTCTTTGGTTTTTTATTATCTTTTTCTTCTTCTACATTACTAATTAAATCTCTGATTTCTTTATGAATGGTTTGTGGAATGATACCATGTTCTTCATTGTATTTTTCCTGAACACTACGACGACGCATAGTCTCATTAATAGCATGTTCCATACTTTCTGTTATTTTATCAGCATACATAATACAGTGTCCACTAGCATTTCTAGCACAACGTCCAATGGTTTGAATTAAACTTCTTTCGCTTCGTAAAAATCCTTCTTTATCAGCATCTAGTATCGCAATTAAACTAACTTCCGGAATATCTAAACCTTCACGTAGTAAATTAATTCCCACAATACAATCATATTTTCCTAAACGTAAATCTCGAATGATTTTCATTCTTTCTAAAGTTTTAATCTCACTATGCAAATAAGCGACTTTAATATCAATGTCTTTTAAATAGTTGGTTAATTCTTCTGCCATACGAATTGTAAGGGTTGTAATCAAAGTTCTTTCATTTTTTTCAATTCGGTCTTTAATTTCACCAATTAAATCATCTATTTGTCCTTCACTTGGTCTCACTTCTATGGTTGGATCTAATAATCCTGTTGGACGAATAATCTGTTCAATATAAGTATGATTGGTCTTTTCAAGCTCATAATCACCAGGTGTTGCTGATACATAAATTGCTTGATTGATTTTACTCTCGAATTCATCAAACTTAAGTGGTCTATTATCTAAAGCACTAGGAAGTCTAAATCCATAATCTACTAAATTCATTTTACGTGCTCTATCTCCATTATACATTCCTCTAACTTGTGGTAATGTAACATGTGATTCATCCACAACTAATAAAAAATCTTTAGGAAAGAAATCCATTAATGTAGTAGGTGTTTCCCCTTCTCCACGTAAAGCCATATGTCTAGAATAATTTTCAATACCACGACAGAAACCTGTTTCTGTTAGCATTTCTAAATCATAGTTTGTTCTTTGTTCTATTCTCTCAGCAGCTAATAGTTTATTATTATCTTTAAAATATTGAATTCTATCTATCAGTTCTAATTTAATTCTTTTAATGGCTTCTATTAATTTTTCATCACTGGTAACAAAGTGACTGGCTGGAAAAATACTAACTGTTTTTTTATTTTGTAGGACTGTTCCTGTTAATGTATCAATTTCACTAATACGATCAATTTCATCTCCAAAGAATTCAATGCGATATCCTTTGGTATTTTGATTGGTTGGAATAATTTCTAAAACATCCCCTTTTACTCGAAAAGTTCCACGTTTAAAATCAAAATCATTTCTTTCATACATCATTTCAACTAATTTAGTCATAATGGTATTTCGTTCTACAGAATCTCCTACTCCTAGACTTAACATTTTATTTTTATATTCTTCTACTTCTCCAATACCATAGATACAACTAACACTTGCTACAACAATAACATCATCATAGGATAATAAGGAACTTGTAGCATAGTGACGCAGTTCATCTATTTCATCATTAATAGACGAATCTTTTTCAATATATGTATCGGTAGATGGAACATATGCTTCCGGTTGATAATAATCGTAATAACTAACGAAATAACAGACATGATTATTAGGAAATAATTCTTTTAATTCACTATAAAGTTGCCCAGCTAGTGTCTTATTATGCGCTAGCACTAAAGTTGGCTTATTTACTTTTTGAATTACATTCGCAATCGTAAATGTTTTACCAGTTCCAGTTGCTCCTAATAAAACTTGATGTTTCGTTCCATTTTGAATACCATCTACTAATTTATCAATAGCCTGTGGTTGATCTCCAGATGCCTGATATTTGGATACTAAATTAAACATAATTACCTCCTTACTATTACAATATTCAATGAATTTCAATACTATATTTTATCACTATTTTATAAACAAAACAAGGAAACGATTGTATGTTTCACTGTTATTATTTTGTAGTATTATAATTGATGTACACTATAAAAAATTTTTACTCCTTAGTTTGTTGTAAAATTGTTTTTTAATTCAATTTATGGTATAATCAACACAATAAATTTAAATCAATAGTTATATAACTTTTGAAAAATTATATCTAATTTTTTCAATTAAATTTTTAATAGAGAGAGGGAATTAATATGGACTTTAGAAAAAAATATATAGAATTAATCATAAAAAAATGTATTTTTTCTAATAGTAAATCTTTATTTATCAGTTATGATAAAAGTAATTCTCAATTTATAGACGAGCTTATTCTTTATGCTAGAGAAAATCAATTTAAAGATATTATAATAGATGAAGATGACAGGGAATATGAATTAAAACTATTAAAGACTTTATCGATTGAAGAATTACAACAACACCCATATTTTAAACGTAAAACTTGGGATCAAGCAATTGATAAAAATTGTATTTTTTTGTTATCAAGTTCTCCAACACCACATTTTTTTGATGATATAGATAAAGAAAAATTAAAAATAGTTAATGATTTAAAAGCTGAATATAGAAAAAAATATTTAGAATATGTTATGCAAGATAAAGTTTCATGGACAATATTTGCACTACCTAATATTATATGGGCCAAGAACCTATTTCCTTATGATGAAAATGCGTATGAAAAATTAGAAAACTTAATTTATAATTTTTGTATGATAGATGCGAATAGTAATCCAATAGAAAACTGGGATAAGTATATTAATATTGAAAATCAAAAAGTGCATTATTTAAATGACTTAAACATTCATTCCCTTCAAATAAAAAATAAAATAGGAACAGATCTTACTCTTAGCTTAGTTGATGATTATATATTTAGATCTTTAGAGTTAAATCACTGCATAGAAAATATGCCTACATATTCTGTATGGTCGACACCGCATAAATATAAAGTAGATGGTATTGTTGTTGGTAGCATTCCTATTACATATCTTAATTGGAATATAGAAAATTATTGGTTTAAATTTTCTAATGGTAAAGTGATAGAATATGGAGCTGAAAAAGGGAAAGAGTATTTAGATTACTTTTTTTCAAAAGGTGATAGCTATCAACGATTAGGTGAAATTGCTCTTATTGATTATAAGTCACCTATTAGTAAAACAAACTGTATTTATAATTGTAATCTTTTTGACGAAAATATATCAACACATTTAGCCTTAGGTAGTGCATATCAAAATACAATTAAAAATGGATTAAATATGAATCATCAACAGCTAGAAAAAGTAGGATGCAATACTTGTCCAGAACATATGGATTTTTCTATAGGAACTAGTGATTTGGAAATAACTGTAGAAACTAAAAATAAACAAAAAATCAAAATATTTGAAAACGGAAATTTTAATTATAATTTAATTAATACTACTAGCCCCTTTGAATAACATTTTATAATAAAGTTTTTATAGTAAAAATATATTATTTCTACGAAATCTTCTTTTATAATTTGTTCTGTTGCTTGTAAAACTATTTCATCCATCATTTTTGGAAGAATTATTCTTTTTTATTTCATTTTGCTTTTTATTCAAAAATAATAACATATAGATTTTACCTTCTATATGTTATTTTATTAAAACTATTTTCTTATTTTGATATCTACTTCTTCAAAAATTCTTCTATATCAAAATCATAGCAATCTATTTTCTGATTATTGATAAGAATGAGCAAATGATCATCTTCTATTTTATATGTTAAATCTTCTAAGGGGATTTTCCATAATAGTTCATATTCTGGTAATACTTGAACTACTCTTCCTTTCAAAACATTATCTTTATTCAAATCATAAAAAATCAACAAATTTTTATCTGTTAAAACAAAACTAACTTGGTAATATCTTTTTTCAATTTTGATATTGATATTCAAAGATTCTTTTAATAATACCTCATTATTATCTTGAAAATGATAATGATACATAGACATATCTCCTTTTATTCTATTGTAAACTCTGCTGATATATAAAATTTTTTCCCATTTTGATTACCATAACGAAAGGATACCTCTTTTACAACTCTATATTTACCAGTATCTAAACTTTGATAAATCTCTTCCCAATCTATTCTTAATTCCTTTTGTTCCCCTGCCTTTATCATATAAAGAATTGCTAAAGAATTGAAAGGGTTAATTTGTTCTAATCGATGCCATTTACCATCTTCTTCTTTTTCAATCCAAAAGAAATCTCCATAAGAAAGATTAGATCCACTATGATTTGTAAAAATGAAAGTAGCTCCAGTATTAGATAAAGTATCCTTTTTAACTATCAAACTAATCTTATCAATAGATTTTCCAATTTGATTATTTGCAACAAGTATCATAAAACCAAAAATTATGATAATGACCACTGCTATTAAAATTTTATTTTTCATAAAGTCCCCTACTAAATCTTTCCATTTATCTTTCTATAAAAATCTTTCTAGTAATAAAATTCCATATCATAACAATCATAGTTGCTACTAATTTACTAATCATATAATAAATATGTAATAAATCTGATCCAATATATAAAACAACTTGATTAATACCTAATCCAATGACACTTAATATGATAAAGATCACTACTTCTTTTATTGTTTGCTTCTTATTGGCATCAAATACCCAGTAAATACTAAGAATATAGTTAAAGATTAAAGAAATAGTAAATGAAATAATAGAAGAAATTAAATAATAAATTCCTACATATTCTGTTAATAAGTAAAGAATACTATAGTCAATGAGAAAAGCTAATCCTCCTACTACTCCAAATCTAAAAATCTGTTTAATTAATTTTTCATATTTATTTAATATTTTCATCTTACTATTTCCTCTTTGGTAACTGATTCATCATAATCTCATAAAGTTGCCTATGTTTTGTCACGATGACATCAAGAATAATACCCGCAATCCATAATAGTAAAGAAATAACTAAAAATATACCAGAAACAATTAAAGATGGAAATCTTGGTACCAATCCGGTATCAAAATATTCAATAAATACTGGAACTCCTAAAATCAAAGAAACAAATAAGAATAATGCTGCAATTAGTCCAAAGAAGATACCTGGTTTATATTCTTTAAATAAATTAGCAATGGTTTTTAAGACCTTAAATCCATCTTTATAGGTATTTAATTTAGATACACTTCCCTTTGGTCTATCACGATAATTTACAGGAATTTCTACTAATTTATAATTTTTATCAACCGCATGAATTGTCATTTCTGTTTCGATTTCAAAACCTTTTGATAAAACAGGAAATCCTTTTACAAATTCATAACTAAAAGCACGATAACCTGTCATAATATCTTTAATATGATTATCAAATAATTGATTAATGGCATAACGTACTATTCGATTTCCAAAATTATGAAATGGTCTTTTATTTTCTTGAAAATAAGTAGAAGATAGTCTATCTCCAATAACCATATCTGCTTTTCCATCTAAAATTAAATCACACATTTCTCTAGCATTTTCTTTAGGGTAAGTGTCATCTCCATCAATCATAAGATAACAGTCTGCATCAATTTCACGAAACATTTTATGAATAACATTTCCTTTTCCCTGGCGATATTCATAACGCACAATAGCCCCAGCTTTTCTAGCTATTTCATCTGTATGATCCGTTGAATTATTATCATAAACATAAATATCTGCTTCTGGTAATACTTGTTGATAATCTTTAATCACTTTTTCAATCGTTAAACTTTCATTATAGCAGGGAATTAATACTGCTATTTTGGCATTATCTTTTTTCATAAGAACCTTCTTTCTTTACTACAACATGTATAAAAGTAAATATTAAAAATGGTATCATAAATAGATAAGGCATAGCATATCTAAAATAACAGTTTACTGGAGATGCTACACAAATTAATAAAGATACTAAAGATGGCAATAAAATAATCAATAATTCTTTTTTCTTACGATCAATTACCAAATATACGAGAAAGAATAATATCCAACTACAGAATCCTATATTAGAAATCATTCCAATTCCAGGAATATAAGGAAAACTTACTCCATAACCAGATAATACATTTCTTAATCCACTAAGAGAATTATAGTGATAATCTACTAAATTATTTTGAGTAATTCTAGTATCGTATTTGTAGTAAATATACCATCTAGTAGAATTAGGATAAAAATAGCCATATACATTATTCATAGTTGCTTCGATATAAGTATCAGGATGTTTTAAAAAGCCTTTCCACCACACTTTAAAATAATCTTTTAAATCATCATTAGTTGTATATTTATTATAATTATTTTTAATAGGATCAGCGATAGTTGGTTGATAGTTTTCTTTTAAATTATCATAACCTAACACTTTATCTAAGATTTCTTTATCTTCTTCTGTAAGATCTTTTTCATGATATTTTACATATCTTGCTGTTTGTTGAAATGGTAAAGATAAAACTTCTCTAATACTACCTTCACTAATTCCTAACATTGGAGTAATGACTTTAGTAAAAGTAAAATAACATCCCAAAGAAATGGTAAAAATAACGAATAATTTTTTATGGTCCAACCGCTTTATGAAAAAGAGAAAAGGAAAGGATAATAAAATTACATAGATACCATTATTTCTAAATAGCATTACCAATAAAATAATGATGGTATGTAGTATAACGAATTTCCACGGTAATTTCTTTTCACGATAAAAGAAGAATAGATCGAAAAGAAAAAGTGTATATAAGATCATAAAACAAGTATAATAAGTATCTTTTACTCCAGACATCGCATAAAAAGGAAACATTGGTACTAATGCATAAATAAAGAGTAATAAAATACGAATACTATTTTTCATCTTTAATTTTTTTGTATAATAAATGGTATAAGATAGCGTAAAAGCTAAAGTTATCGTTTGAATTATGGAATAGATAAATAAACCAAGATTATCACTTCCCATGATTCTTCCTAATTGAATACATCCACCTAATAAAAAAGTATGAACTACTGGATGATGTGTCGTCATATAAACGGTATTATTAATAGGAATCACCCAATCAATATATTTGGTATGTTCATTAAAAAACATTTTAATTTGAAAAGAAGGATCTGGTGATAAGATAATGGGATAAAAAGCTATTATATAAATAAACCAAAAAATAATTAATACTAAGAAACTAGTACGTATAGGATGTTCTTCTAATTGATTTATAAATTTTTGAAGAATTTTATTCTTCTTAACATCAATTTCTTTTTCTTTTTTTCTTTCTAGAATGATTTCTAAATAAGATAAGCAATGGAAAAAGAAAAAGTAATATCCAAAATATAAAAAGATAGATAGGATTATCATTTTAAAATTTCCTAATACTAAATTCCAAGAATCTATTTTTAGATAACTATATCCAAATAGCATAAAGAAAGAAAAAATAAGAGCCAGAATAGATAAGCCTTTTTTCTTTTTAGGTTCTTTATTTGCATAAAATTGGTAGAAAAAGAATAAAAAAATGAATACTGTATAAATTTCTACTAAAAAGAAGTTAGTATTATTTACTTTATTTTGATAGATTCCTACTAAATTTAAAGTAAATGCTAAAGTTGTTAGGAAAGCTTTGAATAAATTTATCATTTTTCTAGTTACCACAAAAGACACCTCTACTTATATTTTAAAAAATAATAAGATAGGATGCAAGTTTTTTATGATAGAAAAGAAAAAAACAAGGGGATTTCTTGTTTTATCTTGTGAAATATTTTTCCATTTTTTTAATAGAGATGTTATTTAATTTAATTTCATATTCATCCAACAAATCTTCTACTGTTAGTTTTCCATCAAATATTTGTTGAATTGCATTAATAATATGATACTTTACAGCATCATTTCCAAAATAAAATAAAGAGAATAAATGATAAGCTTTCACACCTGATGATACATAGAGAGTATCCTCTAATAAATCTCTTCTTGATTTATGTATTTTTTCTTTATGATACTGAAATAATTCTTGTGCACAAGTAAAGATTTCATAAATTCTTCTGGAATCTTGCACTCTTAGTATTCTTTCATTTTTATCTAAAAGATAATCATGAAGAAGCTCATTAAAGATACTTAATATTTCAGAGTTTTGATAATATCGAATACTTTCCTTTACACTATCTAATTGAGAATGAGTTATTTCATGGACATAGCTTCCTGATGTTAATTCTGTTATTTGCTTATTTAAAATAATTCCTTGAAACATCAGTGGATATTCCTGATTTTTTGGTATATGAATCAATAATTCCCCATTAAATAAATCATCACTTGATTTTAAAAATATAGGTAACTGTAACGGAGATATTTCTTGTTCAATATATATTTTTTTACTACTATTAGATTTCTGTATATAGCGCACTTTATGTAGTTTATAATAAGCAGTTAAAAATTTTTCACTATAAAATAAAGCATCACTAATTTTTAACCTAGATACTTGGTTCTTTTTTTTATTATATTCTAAATTAAATAATTTTTCCATGCTATTTAAAAAAGTAATAGTTGGATTGATTATTTTAGGATAAGGCTGATATCCTCTTTTTATAATTTCTTGATCTTTTGTTAGAAACATAATTTCCCTCCTTTTTTTATTTTGATAACTAAAAATTAACGATGTTTGATAGCTTCTTCTTCTAATTGAAAAAGTTTTCCTTTTTGAAAGGTAATATGATGCATGATTAATTCTGGATTTTTTTTCTTCTTAATTTCTTTCATTTGTTTTAATATATCTTCTTGTTCTTGTTCTGTTATTTCTTTTTGTTGATTTCTATTTTGGAATGGATAACTAATATCTTCTCCTATTTGTTCAAAATATCCTAACTTTTTATTGATTAAATATAATAAATAGGAGGTATCCTCTTTTAAATCTGCTTCGATATAATCATATTTTCTTACTAAATCATAGATTACTTTCATAATTTCTTGATTTTGATCCTTTATTTCATCTCCTAATGTTGGAGTTGTTTTCACTAAATCAGATATATAAATACCATTATCTTCTTTTTCCTCATAAATTAAGTACCAATCTTCTCCTAAATAAATATTAGAATCACTAAAATCATCTTGATGAGATGTTTGATATTGATACATCTCTTTTGGATAAATTTCTTTTTCCATATTCTTGATTTTATTTACCGTATAATTTCTAATATTTTCTTTCTCTTCTAAGATGACTCTTCTTTCATCTCGATAAATAGGTACTAATGGTTCTAATTTCCCCAAACATAATTCTTCTATACTTCCTGCTATCATATACTGTTTTATACCGCTATCAGTATAAGAACCATGAGTCTCATCAAAATATGGTTGATTTGAATTATAATTAACTGGTTGAAAGTTTTCTAAGGTAAATCTTTGTGAGGCGATAATCTGTTCTTGATTTACTTGAATGGATCTTTGAAAATAACGAGAAAGTCCTAAATCATCATTTCCAGATCCTACTGTTACTAAGCGAATTACTTCTCTTTGTTCTAACTCTCTTAATAATTCCAATTCTTTTTCTTTATTAGGTAATGATGATTTCTCAATTACTTTTCTTCTTGTTTTTATATATTTTAATACCTCTTCTTTACTTTTTTCAATAATAGCTTCTCCATCTAAACGATAAACCTCTGCTACTGCTTTTTTTAATCTTTCATCTTTTTTGAAATAAGGTGTTCCTTCGATATTATCATGACAATAAATATTATTATTCTGCCAATCCCATGACTCTGTTAGTAAAATCCATTCTCCATCTTTTAATAATCTGGTAACAAAGATTCCTCCATCATCACTACTTACTGCATGGGCCATACAATTATGACCTAAATCACCAAATGCTTGACAACAATCGGTATAGTTAACTTCTCCTACTAACATACCAAAACTATCGTCTTTTCTTAATAATTCTGCTTGAATCGTATAGCCATCAATTTCATAAATATGGCTTCTTTTTATTAAAGAACTTAATTTTCTAACATCATTTTCTTCAAATACTTTTTGATAATAAAGAAAAGCTTCTTCATCGTTTACCCCAGCTCTTTTAACATCTAATGCTAATTCATAATTTCTATCATGATAATCAAAAGTAATATTTTCTAAATAATCAAGAGCTTGTTTTAAAGTAATTTCTGTAGTTCCTGATTGAAAGAGATAATGTTTTTTCATTTTTTCAAAATTCTTCTGGATATTTTTTACTTCAGACTGTAGTTTTTCATCATGTAAAATAAATTCTAAATTATCCATCAAGAAATGATAAAAATCAGGATTAAATTTTAATTCACATCCATCAAATATACGATGAAGACTATGATATGTAAGATGACCATACCAATCAGTTTTAAAAAATATACGTTTTTTAATATCTTCTTGATCTAAATATTCTTTTTTTAATTGATAATCTTTGAAAATATTAACCTGATAATAATATTTTAAAAACTCATTGATTTGTTTTCCATAAGTACCAGTTAATTTTTTAATTTTCTTAATTTCTGATTCTGATAGTCTTACTTTTAAATAAGGTTGAAATTCAGTAGGAATATCTGTTGTTTCTTTTAATAACATACCTGTTGTTTCTTTTTTTTCGAAATAAAGTTTAAGATTAGGATAGAGGTATGCAACAAGATATGAATAATCATCATTCGTTATGAGATAAATGATATAAGATTTTTTCTGAAAAAGATCGATAAAATCTAAAATTCTTTTTTCTTTTTCGTTATCCTCTTCAAATAATCCAAAAACTGCTATCATTTCATTAAATGCTTCTGTCATTTCAGGAGAATCACGCCAATCAAAGATATTTTTAATATGATTCCATGTTTTCAAATCAAATTTTTCAGTCATTTCTACGCTCATTCTATTAAATAGTCCGTTTGGAATATCAAAGTCTTTTCTCATTTTGTAAAATAAGTTTTTGAATTTTATGATAGCGTTGGTATGATAAATAATAGCACCATCAAAAAATTCATAAATAAAATCATTACTAGATAAGAAATCATCAAGAGATGAATATTTTTCTTTCAAAATAGAATTTGCATATAAATATAAATAATTTTGAATTATATCATCGGTAGAATTATCCTTTATTTCACAACTACCCCAAGGTGTATGAAGTTCTTTTATTGAACACTTCTTAAAAGCAAATTTTCCTATACTGGTAACACTTTTAGGTATGGTAATGGAAGTTAAGAAGGTACAATCAGTAAAAGCATTTTCTCCTATACTGGTAACACCTTCAGGTATAGTAATGGAAGTTAAGGATTTACAATCAGTAAAAGCACAATCTCCTATGCTAGTAACTCCTTCGGGTAGATTAATTGAGGTTAAAGATCTACAACTAGCAAAAGCAGATCTTTCTATATTGGTGATACTTTCAGGTAGTGTAATTGAAGTTAAGGAGCTACAATTCCAAAAAGCATAATCTTCTATACTGGTAACTCCTTCGGGTATAGTAATGGAAGTTAGGGAGCTACAACCAGTAAAAGCAGATCTTTCTATATTGGTGATACTTTCAGGTAGTGTAATTGAAGTTAAGGAGCCACAATTCCAAAAAGCAGAATATTCTATACTAGTAACTCCTTCGGGTATCGTAATGGAAGTTAAGGAGCTACAATCCCAAAAAGTAGAGTCTCCTATACTGGTGATACTTTCAGGTAGTGTAATTGAGTTTAAGGAGCTACAACCGTAAAAAGCATCATCTCCTATACTGGTCACTCCTTCGGGTATAGTAATGGAAGTTAAAGAGCTACAATCATTAAAAGTAGCTTCTCCTATACTGGTGATACTTTCAGGTATAGTAATGGAAGTTAAGGAGCTGCAGTGGGAAAAAACAGATTTTCCTATATTGGTGATACTTTCAGGTATAGTAACGGAAGTTAAGGAGCTACAATCAGTAAAAGCAAATTCTCCTATACTAGTAATACTTTCGGGTATAATAATGGAAGTTAAGGATATACAATCATAAAAAGCACAAGCTCCTATACTGGTAACTCCTTCAGGAAATACAAAAGTACCATTCATAATATCTTTATCTTTAACATCTGTTAATACACCATTCATTACTTGCATATCTTTCACCTCCTATTCTTGTTTATTGTATCTATCTTAATATCCTGTCTTTATTTTAAAATAATCATCATTCCTATTAGTAACAAGAAAATTAATAAAATTGAGAAGGAATGAAAAGAATTTGATGATATTTTCTTATTATTATTTTTATTATTAGATACCAATTGTTCTTCATTTAAATTTGCATCTTTAGACAGTTTTTTTTCTATTACAGAGCTGCTCTCATTCGTTTGATTCTCTATTGATAAAGTATCTTCAACATTATTTTCAACTACAGGTATTGAGTTAGAATTTGAATCTATTTTAGGTTTCTCCTCTTTTTTTAAAATAGTAACAGTGCCGATATAATTAGATCCTATTTCTGGATTCCAAATATTATCATTTGCTAGCTGAATGCACTGATAATTCTGATCTATTTTAAAATCTCCATATTGTGATATTCTTAAATATACCTTCCAATTTCCTAGTTCTATATTTTCTGGTAAATCCACTTTAATACTTACAACTGATACCTCTTCTGAATTCCATTTTGTGGCATCAATATTTGTTTTTATCTCCCATTTTTGATTATCTTTTTCTAATAAGATACTCACAACTTTATCATTAATTAAATTAGCAAAACCAACATTTTCTATTTTAAGATTTATTTCTAATTTTTCTTCTGAACTTGTATCCTTAATATTGGATTCTCTTAACACAAAACGATATCCTAAATGATTTTGTATATATAAATAACCGGATTTTCCTTGATATAACGGATCATTCCCATTATATATACTGTTCTTCCATGAATTTATAACAGTATCATTCCACTCGGAATTTAAATAAGTAGTATGGGTTCTAAAAGCTTCTTTTGAAATATATTCTATAGTATTAATTGGTGTTTCATTGGCTACTGATTTTACGACTTCTCCACCATAAAAAGTATGACGAGCTTGATTTTCTAACCACGAAATTTCTATTTCTCTATTTTGAAAAGTTCCTAAATCACTGTGAGAACCTAAATAACCATCATTAAATAATCCAACACGATAAGCTTTTGTCCCTTTTTGTGTGATATTTTGGTTCAATAAAGAACGATCTATCGAAAGCCATGATGTATAATATTTAGGTTGTCTTACACCAATCGTAATATTATCAGGTACAGATTCTAACATTGCATCAATTGCTTTACTTACATTTTCTGTAGTACAGATTTTACTGGAATGCATTTCTCCCCAAGGACCAAAGAAACCTAATTCAACATAAGAAATAACATCTTTATTTGCTTCGAAGATTGGCTTTAACTGTTGAATATGCTTTAAAATCATATCTAGAGATGGTTCTAAATCCTTCGTACCTCTAAAATCATCATAAGCAAAACGAACAATAGCAGTTCCTCCATTTGATTGAATTGTCTTTAACATATAATCAAAAGTATTTAACATATCTTCTGTTAGTTCTAAATCACTTATACCATTTACTGCTTTAGAAAATGCACTAAGTCCTAACCTTAAATGAATCAAATTTTTTTTCAATATTGACTGGTTTGGTAAAACATTATTCTCAGGTTTAAAGGAATATCCATATGGAACATAGAAACCTCTTTCTGGATTATTAATGGAATCTAGTGTTTCCTGGTAATTAATATCTGTTTCTGTCATAGCTTGAATTGGATAAATGTTTATTAGAAAAATAAAAATTATTAAAAGAAAATAAAAGGTATTTTTTAATATTTTCAACATAAAACCATCTTCCCCTTGAAATGGCTATATTATAGCATATTTAATTGATATTTTCAAGTTTTTCAGAAAATAAAAAGCACTCGAAAATGAGTGCTAAATAATTTTATTATCCCATAATTTGGCCACCATTATTGTGAATTACTTGACCCGTCAAATAACTAGAGTCATCACTTGCTAGAAAAACAAATGTTGGTGCTAGTTCATAAGGCATAGCTCCTCTAGCCATTGCAGCATCTGCGCCTAATGATGGAATTTTTTCTTTTACCCAACATGCTGGTTGTAGTGGTGTCCAAAAAAATCCTGGAGCAATGGCATTAACTCTAATATTTTTTAAGGCTAAATTTCTAGCTAATGCACGAGTAAATCCAACAATAGCGCCCTTTGTGGTAACATAATCAATTAATTGGGGATCCCCATAAAAGGCAGTTACTGAGGTTAAATTAATAATAGATGCTCCTGATTTTAAGTAAGGTAAAACCTCTTTTGTTAGATAGAACATTCCATAAACATTTACTTTCATGGTCCAATCAAATTGTTCATCACTAATACTAGTTAATTCATCCTGTTGGTATTGAACCCCTGCATTGTTGACTAATATATCGATTTTTCCAAAAGTATTTAAAGTTTTTTGAACAATTTCCTTGCAAAAAGCTTTATCTGTAATATCCCCACTTAAAAGAATACATTCACCACCTAACTTTTCAATATATTCTTTGGTTTCTTTGGCATCAATATGTTCATTATAGTAAGGAATTACTAATTTTGCACCTTCTTTTGCAAAAGCTACAGCCGCAGCACGTCCTAAGCCACTATCTCCACCAGTAATAATAGCTACTTTATCCTGTAATTTACCACTCCCACAGTAATTAGGATTATCAAAAATTGGTCTTGGTTTCATTAAATATTCCATACCTGGCTGTTCTGATTGAGATTGTTCTGGTGCCATGATTTGATACTTTACGCTCTTTATTCCTAATGGATCATAATAATTATAGAATTGATTTCCATAATGATAATCGTAGTTCATATTTTCCTCCTCCATATAATATATGAACTACTAAAATTTAGGTTCTTTACTTAGATTTATTTATCAACGGTATTGCTACTTTTACTATCAAATTAAAACTGTTTAAATATCTAGATCAGGAAATTTATAAAAATAAAACAAGGTTAATCTTTTCATATTTAACCTTGTTTTACTTTTATCTTTTTTTTGTCACAAACCAAGCAATCATACTAATTACTAATATAATTCCAATGACTATCGCAATAGTAGAAATTAGGCTATTGGATTCTTTTTTTTCGGTTGAATGAGATTGTGTTTGAGAATCTTCTTTCTTATTAGATTCTACATCATTTATTTCATCTTTCTCATTTTTTTCCTCTGAACTAGTTTCCATATTATCTTTATTAATTGATGTTTCATTAGATTGGGTTTTATTTGTTTCAACATTATTAGCAGATTCTTTATTATCATTTAATTTATCTTCTTCAATATTAGGAGTAGTTGTTGGTGCTGTTGGTGATGGTGTAGGTTCCGTCTTAGATTCTATCTCTATTATGAAGGATTCTTCTCCGGTTGCTAATAAATGTTCTTGATCAATATCTGTCTTTTTTAAATCAAAATTGGTAACAGATAAATTAGTGAGTTCCATATGATATTTTGTTGTTTCCTTACCTGTAAATTCTAATATTCCAATTTTTAAATTCCCATGTTCATCTAATAAATTCTGTTCTTTATTCTTCGTTACTAATAAAATGCGTACGGTATTTTTATTTTGGTCATAATTATATTCTTTCATTGCTACGTTACTTAGAGAAGAGTCCCAATCTATTTTTGAAAGGGATACTTCTCCAGTAATCTTGATTGTTGCATCTAATGCTCCCACATAACCTTGATTAGATGTAATACTTAATTCCACTTTGCCATTAGATACTGCATTACGATTTAAAGTCTCGGCATTTACTTGGGTGATACTTAGGAAAAATCCTAATATGATTAATACTAATATTTTTACTCTTTTCATCTTACTCACCCTTCGTACTATCTATAATTTCTAATTGAGGTAATTCTTCATATGACTTTGTAAGGTCTACTTTTAATGATGTAGATGTCAATCTTTGTCCTTCATTTGTTATAGCATCATTTACACGATATAATTCAGCACGAATACTTGTTCCTTTCATTGCATCATATTGTTCTTTTGTTAATACATAGAACCAAGTTCCACTGCTAATCTCATAAAGAGTAGCATCATCATTTAATTTAGCAAATAAGAAATTATCTCCTTCATATACTTTATCACTATCGATAGCATCTACTAATAACATTGCATTGAATGCTGGATTTCCACGATAAGTTCCTTTTACAATAACATTTCCTTTTGCAATTACTTTGGTTTCACCATTACTATCAATATAAGAATAATCTTCACTTAAAACACCAATATCATCCAAATCAACATTATCACCTGGAGGAGCAATGATATCAATTTCTGCTCCACTAATTCCATTATTTCCAACAGCTTCTATTTTTACATAAGAAATATCATTATATGTCCATAATTGATTTCCACCTGTTGTTCCTTCTTTATCGAAATAGATAATCTCAGTATCTTTATCAGCTGATAGATTAAAAGTACCAGTTTTTGCTAATATCCATGTTTCTTTATCTGTGCTTACATAAACATTATATTTTGTAATAGTATTTTCTAATAATTTTTGATTTTTCAAAGCTGCTTGATATTTAATTCCTGAAATATCCAATTTATTATTTAAAGAAATGATAATATAAGGATTGTCTTTATTATTGCTATCTATTTTTTCTGTTCCATCAAAATATGTAGTCTTATCGTTATCAATAATTTTATTAACACTTAATTCGTCATAATTCATATATGGATCTTCATAATCAAATATTTCATCTGTTTCTTTGAAATTAGAATCAATACTAAAGAAAGATTTATTAATGCTTCCATCATGTGCTACTTTTACCTCTTCTAATTGATAAGTATCAGTTGCGTTTAAATATTTATCATAAGCTGTTACCTCATAGACAAGAGCTCTATTATTTAAAGAACCAATATTATCGGTAAATGTATTTTCAGTTGTAAAGCCAATTACTACATTATTTCTTTTAATTTCATATCCTAAAATAGTATCTTCATCTTTATTTACATTCATTTTGATAGTAAATTTCTTATTTTGACTATCTGTTTCTGTAAATTGAACTTCTACTTTTGTATCTTTACTCATTTCTTTTCCGCTATTTAAACGATAGCGTCTTGCATCATCATTTAGATACCAAATTTTTCTTGTTTCTTTCTCATATTGAGAAGCGTATTCTTTTGCCTCACTGCTTGGAACTAATCCCCAATGTTCAAAGAATTCTGTTAAATCTTTTTGAGCTGCTTCGCTTGCTAACATGATAATCATGTCATCTACTGTACCTTTTAGCTCTGTCGTTCTAGATAGATGATTGATTTTTGCATAAATAGAATCTGTATCGGTAAATGTTTTATTATTATCATATGCTAAGTGTAATTGCCAATACATTGCCAACGTAATAAATACATTAGATGCTTTTCCAGAGGTATTAGATGTTACTTTTGCATATATTTTTTCATATAATTCTTCTATTCTTGCTGTTTCTTTATCATCAGCTGTCTGAGCAAGTAAGGAATAAATATTATTCGTTACTTCTGCTATTGCTAAATTTCTTTGATTAATTTGATGTCCAATTTCATGGCTAATACCCCATCCAAAGTAACCATAAGTTGTGATATTTCCATTTTCATCTGTAGCAGGAATTCCTTGTAATAGTCCGGCGATAGAACCATATCCAATTCCGATATGTTTTCCACCTGCATACATAAATGCTCCATCGAACATTCTCATATAACGAATATTAATTCTAGCAGCAGGTCTTTCATCCTTTGGATCTTCGGCATTTTTTTCTAATCCTTTATGTCTATAGAACATATTTACCATTTCATCAAAAGCTGTTACTGATTGATATACACGTTCTATTTGTTCTTCTTTCGTTTTTTTGTCTGTTATAATTCCTTTTAATACTTGATCAGCTGCAACAGAGAATAATCCTTCATCTGTTACAATTTCTGTTGAGTTTAAAATAGCATTATAAGCATTATATGTTTCATACTTACTTGGAAGTTGATCTACATAATTAGCTAATTCATCAATGTAATTAGAAATCACATTTTTCTTTTCTGTTTCATTGGTGATGCCAGAAACATCTAGTACTGGAATTTTCGTTCCACCACTTACACGTACTTTAATTTCTCCAGATGGGTTCTTATTTGGATATCTTACGTAAACAGAACCTCCTCTTTCAGTAGCCATAGAACCAATTTTTGGGACAGTAATAATGTTTTGTCCTTTCTTTAAATTGGTTACTGTTTGTTGCCAAGCTGATGCTTCAGCATTGTATTGTGTAAATACAAGTTGTGGAAGGACATTGCCTGTTGCACCAACATAAACCACAATATCTTCTCCTGCTTTTGCTACAATTCCTAGAGGTTGTAAATCACTAATTTCCATTGCGAAACCTAAATGACTATTTCTAGCATTCGTAATTTCTTGATCGACAGTAATAATTTCATCATGTAAATTTTTATCATTTAATAATTCTCTTGCATACTCTAAATCTTTTAGAATAATTTCTCTGTTAGGGTGATATTCTCCACTAATTTCTTCGATAGTATTAGCACGATTTTCTAATTCTTTGATTTTTTCTTCTGTTGTTGTATTTTTTAACTCTACTCTTAGATCATCACTAAATAATTCGCCTACATCATCGATTAAAGAATCATATTCAAAGATTTTTACTTCTCTCATTACTGTATTACCATTAGCAAGATAATTTGCTACATTGATTTGAATCTTTGAAGTAGTTACTTTTTCAAAAGTGATTCGGTAATAAATTTGTCCATTTGGTGCTGTTAATCTACTAACGTTACCTTTTACTTGTTTTCTTTCTCCATCTTTTGTCCAGTAATTAATTTTTGAATAGAAGATGGATGCTGATTCATCACTTGGTACAATTTCTACATGATCAATTGTATATTCCTGATCTAACGTAATTGTTGGTCCAGCATTTAAATTATTATATCCACCTACATCCCAACTATCACTTTGCCAGTAAGTAAAGTAATCATTATCTACAATCGCAATATCGCTTGCTTCATATTTGTTAGAAGAATAAGTAACTCCTAAAATGTGATCTGTTAATTTTCCAATTTCGGTTGGTCTATTAATTAATTTATAATTAGAAGAATCTGGTAATTTCATAGCAATAGTTTTACCAATTGCTGTTTCTGATTTTGAGCCTTCTCCTAAATCGTTATTTCCTGTTACATAAATTTCATATTCTGTTTCTTCTTTTAAATTTCTTAATTGATATGAATTTGTTTTAATATCACTTATTTTAGTAAAGTTTTCTTGTCCTACTTCACGATAATAGATATTATAACTTAAAGTGTCATCCATTTTTTTATAACTGATATCAAATCCCGTACCTCTTGGTGTTACTGTTACCATATCTACTGCTGGTGGTAAGCGATTTGGTTTTGGCATAAAGCTCTTTTCTTCGCTTTCTTTACTACGCCATTCTTCATTTACTGCAACTACCTGTACTGTATAATTTCCGTAATTTTCTAGTTCTTCAATTTCATAAGTTGTATAGTTTGTTTGATAAGTATTCGTCTCTACAACCTGATCATTTTCATATTTTTTAATAATAATTTCATAACCTGTGATATTACTGTCTGTACTTCTATAAGTAATTGTTGCTTTTTCACTTGCTGCTTCTATGTTAGTGATTATCGGTGCAGTCACTATTGTCTCAGGAACTTCTTCATAAACATTGTTTAAAAATTCCACTTTAGCTATTTCAGCTAAATTTTTACTAGATGTTTTGGTAATCTTGATTGTTACTTTTTTAACAGCAATTTGTCCTTCTAAATCAATAGTAATGGTATTTTCTGTTTCTTTATCGGTAAATGGGTGAGTAGGACTATTCTCATTTTTAATATCTAGCTTAGTTGGAACAAAGCATTCTTTTCCATCTTTAGTTGTAATGATATTACCATCATTATCTGTCAAAACCACACACATTTCTTCTGGAATATTATCACTACTTACATCTAATCTGATTTCTTCCATTTCTACTGGTTCTTTCATCTCTAAAGCTATTTGAGCAGGATTTTCTTCTGAAATTTCTTGATTTTGATCTAATGGTTTTATTTGTACACTACTATAATCATTAAATAAATCTTCTAATGTACCATCGATTTCTCCAGATAATGTTACATCTTCCTGATCTAATATAACGGATGTATCTTTCATTTCAATCGTTTTACTATCCATATTGATTACTCTAGCAATGATAGCAAGATCACTAATATCTAATTTATTATCACGATTTAAATCATATTTACTATTATATTCTAGATTTTCTAATAGGATGTTTTTATATTCTTCTAAATCTTGATTATCTACTAATTGATCTTGATTGATATCTCCTACTTCAAACAATCCTTTTTCATTTGAAAGAGAAACTCTTTTTGAATAATGATCAATATTAATATTAGGAATTGTATATGTTTTATAACCATCTCCGGATAATTCAAGAGTATAATTTCCTTTTGGTAGGTTTTGGAATGTTAAGGCATAATACTTTATTTCTTCACCATTCGTACCATTCATTACTTCTCCGAATTTATCCATCTTACGGATTTTAACACTACCCTTTTGATTTCCTAAACTAAATTCTTTTACGTCAGAGAAAATTATCTGATTTAAACTAATTTCTGCTTCATTTTCTCCTTTTATTAATTTTACTTGAATATTAGGATTTTCAATATTTTGAATTGGCAATACAAATTTAATATCCAATTCGATTGTTCCATTATGTTGATTCTCTGTTGAATTACTTCCTATTATCTCTCCATTATCAATTTGTGAATTATTCAAAGCAAAAGCTGTAATAGGTAAAAATTGATAATATAGTGTTGATAAGATTAATAGTATTGATATTAATTTTCTTATATATTTCATTCTCTCACTCCTTGTTTTAATATCATAACATATTCTTTTTTTCAATACAATTTATTTTATGCGAAAAATGGATATTTTGAAGTAAAATAGTCTATTATTGTACAATTTTTTTCTATCTAGTTAAAAAAGAAAAAATGTAGATGACATTTTGTATCTACATTTCATTTCAAGTATGATAATTCTTATTACTTTTAGCATTACTTTTTATAATAAAAATCTTCAATACTTAGTATTATTCTTTTACTTTAAATAGCTTTTTTTCTACTGAATACAATATATTGGGTGCATAACTAGCTAATCCAACAAAAATACTGTATCCAATATTTCCTATTGTATATAAGTTTCCTTTTTCATCTACATAATTATTATTTAAGGTTGGATGCTGAATTAATTCCATTTTTTCATTACCATATTTGATAATTACACTTTTCTCTATTTGATGATTATTTTTATCAAAGATGATTTTTGCAGATACATCATTTACCTCTATATAGCGATATCCTATTTTCATTTTATCTTTATTTTTATTATGATATCTTACAATAATTCCATTGCCGTTATTGTCATTTTTTAAAATCTCTATTGCACTTTTCATTTTTTTTGGTTCTATTATTTTTAAATGAATTTTCAATAACTTGCAAAGATCAGGATCCACTTTTATTTCCAAATTTCTAATTCCTTCTTCATTATTTCTTAAAATAATATTATTTTCTTGTATTTTTATCAAAGTATATACGCGATCATAGACTTCTAAAGAGTTTGGAATTACCAATTGTTTTAAGTCTGGAAAATCTTCTGTATTTTCTTCTAAATTAGATGGAAATAATGATTCTAGTAATTTCTTTTTATCTTGGGAAAATATATTAACAAAACTTTTAAAATTTAATACTCTTTGTGTATCAAATTCTAAATCATGTAATTTTATTTTTTCCTCTAGAGGTAATGGGAACTCTATTTGATTATTAGCACAATTTCTTTTTTTATTATCTTTTTTAAATTCTATCTCATAATCATCTGCATTAAAATTATTTATTGTTGCAAATAATTCTATTTGTATATCATCAAAATACTGATTTTCTACTTCTATTATTTGACTTTTTTCTTCTAAGTAGTGACATTTTATTTCTGGTTGTGTAATATCACTCAGTTTTATGATTTCTTTTTTATTATCTTCAAAAAAGAATATACCCATTTCATATGTCTTATTATTAAATTCTATTCTCATTTGTACTGGACCATTTTTTGGAATTGGTTCATATATTTCTTTATTATCTTTTTTTCGTTGATATTCAAACCAACGATTACAGAAAAAAAATCTTTTTTTTAATTCAGCCATTTTTCTTTACCCCACTAATAATAGTATAATACTTTTTTTCTAATCAAACAATCATGAAAGGTTTTATTTTCATAAATTTTATATAGATTAGAAAAAATTAAAATTTTTCTAGTAATATCGAATTATCTACTATACCAATATTGATAAGTTTTGCTTGGAAAATTAATAACGCTTTCTGCTCCCCTAAATCCTTCATTAAATTTACGATTTACAAAACTTACATATTGATTCCATCCGCTACAATTACTATCTTCTCCATATCTACATGGCCATACTTCTAAGTGTAAATGTACTCCATAAGCATGTCCAGTATCTCCCATATACCCTACTATTGTATTAGTGTTTACTTCCGAACCTACTTTTACTCCTGATGCATATCTACTTAAATGACAGTATATAGCAGTATAATATTGTCCTGTTGTTGTTTTATAACGGATATTAATACATAAAGCTCCATAATTGTCACTCCAAATTTTCGTAACTGTTCCATTTCCAATGGAGTAAAGTGGAGTATTTCTACCATTTGGACTTCCTATATCAATTCCTCTATGAAGTGAACCCCATCTATAGCCAATAAAACTTGTTACATAACCAGTTGTAATTGGTCTTGAAAAGGTAGCATTAGAAGATGTAGTAACAGCACAATCTCTTCCGATTACATCTCCTCTATTACTACATCCTTGTGCTTTATAATAAGCTACTAATTCTTTTTTTGATTTTACCTCAGATTCTAGGTTTGGTGATAATTCCCCTAATTTTGATACAGAATTATTTAATCTTTCTATTTCTTGATTTAAAGCAACTATTTTGTTCTCATAGTCTTCTTCTTTTTTAGCTAGTTCTACTTTTCTTTTTTCGTTTTTATCAATTAAATCTTCTAATTCTTTTACCATATTTTCATTATATTCAGTGATTTGTTCTACAATAGAAAGTCTATATACTAAATCAGTAATAGAATCGCCACCAAATACATATTCCAAGTAAATATTTTCTCCTTGACTCATCTGTAAATAAACAATTAAGTCTTTAGTCTGTTCCTTTTTTTCTTCTATCTCAATATTTGCTTCGGCAATTTCTTGTTGCAGTTTTGTTGCTTCTTTACTCATTTCTTCTATTTCATTTTGTAATGATTTAATTTTGGCATTATCATTTTTAATTTCGCCTTCTGTATTCGTAATAGACTGATTATTCTCTTCTAATTCTTTTTCTGCTTTGGCTAAATCATCTAATATTTGACCATATGTTAAATCAGCTGCATTTACAGTAATTGGTATCATCATTGGTATCGCTAATAAGAAAGATAATGCTCCTACTATTACTCTTTTCATCATACCTTTAAATACTTCCTTACTGCCTGATAGCTACCTAGCATACCTACTATTATACCAATTCCTAATATTATCAAAGATACTAAGTAAATAAATGGTTCTGGTGTTATTAATTTAATTAATGGTGAAAATAATTGACCATTAAAGTGTCTATATAGAGCATAATATCCATAGATTACTACTAAAATAGGAATTAAAGAACCAATAAGTCCTAATACCATTCCTTCTATTACAAAAGGCATTTTGATGGTAAAATTACTTGCACCTACTAATCTCATAATAGAAATTTCTCTTTTTCTTGAGAAGATTGTTAATTTTATTGTATTAATGATTAAAAATACTGTTACAACAATTAATAGTAAAACAGCTATGATTGTACCTTTCTCAATTACATCAAAAGCTGATAGAAAGCGATTTACCATCGTTTCGCCATAGTTTACTGAATTAATACCTTCTATTTTTTCTATCTTTGCAGCTGTATTTCCAATTTCTCTAATATCTTCTACTTTTACTTGAAATGTATCTTTTAGAGGATTTTCTTCATCACTCCATTCTTTCATCGTAGAATCTAATACACTAGATGATAATTGCATTTCTTCTTTTAATTCCTTTTTTGACTTATAATCAATTGATATAATATTATCAATTTTTTCTAAATCCTTTTGAATGGACTTTACGCCAGCTTCTGTTACTTCTCTATCTACAAATACTACAATGGTTACATCTTCTTTAATTAATTTAGCAAAATTATCTACATTTAAGGAAGCTAAAAGTGCTATTGCTACTATAATTAAAGTAATCGTTATACAAGAAATAGAAGCAAGAGATAAGGAAAAGTTTCTAAAAACACTTTTAAAAGCATCTCTAATACTTCTTATAAACATTCTAATTGGTTTCATTTTTATACTTTCCTTTCTCTTCATCACTTATTAATCTTCCATCTTTTAAAGTAATGACACGTTTTTTCATCTTATTGACAATATCTTTATCATGGGTTGCCATCATGATTGTTGTTCCTGTTGTTTTATTAATTTCTTCTAATACTTTCATAATTTCCATACTTTTTTCTGGATCTAAGTTTCCAGTAGGTTCATCACAAAGTAATAATTTAGGTTCATTGACAATCGCACGCGCTATCGCAACACGTTGTTGTTCTCCTCCTGATAATTGATCTGGATAATTTCTTAATTTTCCCTTTAAACCAACTAATTCCACAGCTTTTAATACTTTTTTATTGATTTCCTCTTTTTTTGTTCCAATTACTTCTAATGCAAAGGCAACATTTTCATAAACTGTAGATTTTGGTAATAGTCTATAATCTTGAAAAACAATTCCTAACTTTCTTCTTAATTTATAAACCTTACTATTTCTTAGTCTTGCTACATTTAATCCTCCTACAATAATTTCTCCTTTTGTAGGTTTTTCCTCACGATATAGCATCTTAATTAAAGTAGATTTACCACAACCTGTACCTCCTATAATAAATACAAAATCTCCTTTTTTGATTTTTAAATTTAAATCATAAATGGCAGTTACACCATTTTTATATTGTTTTGTTACATCTTTTATCCTAATTAATTCCAAAATATCACCATCCAACTCTATACTTATAAAGTATATCATAAAATTGTCGATTTTTGCTTTTTTTCTACTAATTTCTAAAAGTTAATTATTGGCAATTCGTAAAATCTTGTTTATTTTCTTGATTTTTGTTTACTTTTTGCATCATTCATAAATTTTTATTTAAATTTTTAGACCTTTGGAAAAAAAGGTTGCTTTTTTATTTTTTTAATTATGACAAAATGTACTTAGGTGATTTCTATGAAAGATTTTAATCCTGATTTTAAAAAGATTGTCTGCTATAATATTAGAAAATATCGCAAGGAAAGCGGAATGTCTGTTATGCAGGTATCAGAAATCATTGGTGTTACTCCAGAATATTTTAAGAGAATTGAATCCATTAATGATCCTAGAAAAAATTGTTCTCTTACTTTACTATATAAACTTTCTATTTTATTTCGTAAAAACTTAGATGATTTTTTCATAGAAGATGAAATCATAAATACTAAAAAAGAAAAAACTACTATTTCTCAGTAGTTTTTCTTTTCTAAAAATAAAATTATTCTCCTCCATATACTTGGTAGGAATCGGTTACAATAAAGAAAGCATTTTTATCAATTTCTTTAATTCCTTCTTTTAATCTAAAATATTCACGGTTTGGTATTACTGTCATTAATACTTTCCTTTTCTTTTCTAAAAAGGCCCCTTTCACATCAAAAATAGTAACCCCGTGCTTTAATCCATTCATAATATAGTCACATAATTCTTCTTCTTTAGAAGTAATAATATAGAGTGCTTTATTTTTGGATACTCCAATTAAAACTCGATCTAAGATAATACTATATATATATAAAACAATTACGGCATACATTACCATTGTCCAACCAAAACTAGCACCACCTGCTAAAACAATTAAAAGATTAATCACAAAGCTCGTATTTGAAATGGATATTTTTTTGTATTTCGAAATAATTTCACTAATAATAGAAAATCCACCATTACTAAATCCTACTTTATAAACCATTCCTGTAGTTACTCCTGATAACACTCCTAAAAAAATAGAAATTAATATTTTATCAGATAAATCTACTGGAATATATGTACCAATATTAGCAGTCCAGTCTACAAAAAGCGGATAAACAATGGTAGATACAATCGCACCTGATGTTTTTTCGAATCCTAAAAAAAGAAAGCCTACTAATAATAATATTAAAGAAATAATAAAGATAATTTTAGATGGCTCTATATCAAAATAAGATGTTAATATAATAGAAACACCTGTTGAACCACCAGTAACAATTTTACTTGGAAGTTGCAGAAGATTAAAATAAACAGCTGATATAAAAAGTGACAAAATTAATATCATATATCTTCTTACTAATTTCTTTTTGTGAATGGTTTCTAATATATTGATTCCTTTTGCTTCCTGTTTTTCCATTTTATTCTCCTCCAAATACTTCATATGCATCACATACGACAAAGAAAGTATCTTTATCGATTTCATGAATTCCTTCTTTTACTTTATAATATTCACTAGTTGGTACTACACAAAGAATGACTTCATCTTTTTTATGTGTATATCCGCCTTTCACATTAAATATCGTAACACCATGGTGTAGTTCATTTAAAAGATAGTCTCTAATTTTAGTATCTTCATTCGTTATAATATAGAATGCCTTAGAATTTGATATTCCTAATAATACTTTATCCGTCATTAGACCAATGATATAAATTACGATAATAGCATACATCAATTTGGTTACTCCAAAGAAGAAAGTTCCTAATAACACAATTAGTCCATCGCTCATTAGCATCGCATTTCCCATACTAATGTGGGCATATTTTGAAATAATTTGATTAATGATATCGGTTCCTCCAGTTGTGAATCCAGCTTTAAAAACTAAGCCTGCTCCAAATCCATAAATGATGCCTCCAAAGATAACAGCTAGTAATAAATTACTGGAATCTAACTGGATATATTGATTAATGTTGGCAGTCAAATCCACAAAAATAGGAAATAAGATAGAACCTACTATTGATCCTTTTGTTTGTTTTTTTCCTAAAACTATAAAACTAATTATCAAAAGGATTAGAGATGTTACCATAATGAAATGGGAGGGATTAATTGGCATAATTTCTTTTATGATAATCGATAATCCACTAACTCCTCCAAAGACCAAATTATTAGGAAGTAGAAAGATATTAAATGCAATTGATATTAGAAAAACTCCTATTATCAATTGTAAATATCTTCTTATTTTATATTTTGCTTCAATTTTTTCTAAAATATTACTTGTTCTCTCATTTTTATGAAACCATTTCATATCATTCTCCTTTTAGATAAGATTCTATAAAAATATCTAAATCTCCATCTAATACTTTATCTACATTACTTGTTTCAGTATTTGTCCTATGATCTTTTACCATGGAATATGGATGCATGACATAACTTCTAATTTGAGATCCAAATTCGATATTTTGATACGTTCCTTTAATTTGATTTAATTCTTGATTTTTCTTTTCTTGTTCCATTATGTAAAGCTTGGCTTTTAACATCTTCATAGCCGTTTCTTTATTTTGAATTTGGCTTCTTTCATTTTGACAGGTAACTACGGTTTTGGTTGGTAGATGGGTAATTCTAACAGCAGAATCCGTTGTGTTAACTCCTTGACCACCTTTACCACTGGAACGATAAACATCAATTTTTAAATCTTTTTCATTAATTTCTACATTTATAGTATGATCAAATTCTGGAATAATATCCACCGAAGCGAAAGAAGTATGTCTTTTATTAGCGGCATCGAAGGGAGAAAGTCTAACTAAACGATGTACTCCTTTTTCTCCTTTTAAATAACCATAAGCATTCGTACCTTTAATTTCAATAGTAGCACTTTTTATTCCTACTTCTTCTCCTTCTTGATAATCTAAAAGAGTAGTGCGGTATCCCTTTTTTTCACAATATCTTAGGTACATTCGATATAACATATTTGCCCAATCACAAGCTTCAGTACCTCCAGCTCCAGAATGGATTTCTAACGTACAATTATTCTTATCATAGGGACCATTTAATAGGAGTAAAACTGACAATTTTTCTAAATCTTTACTTTGTTTTTTTACCTCTTCTTCTAAATTTTGTATTAATTCATCATCTTTTTCAACCAATAATAGTTCTACTAATTCTAGGCTATTTTGGGTTTCTTCTTTGAGATTTTTAATATCTTGGGTGATATTTTTTAATTCTGAAATCTCTGCTAGAATGGAATCTGCTTGTTCTTTATGATCCCAAAAAGTTGGTTTAGCCATTTCTTCTTCTTTTTCTTTTAATTCTTTCAGTTTGTCATCAATGTCAAAGTGACCTCCATAGAGATAAAATCTCTTCGTAATTTTGATCTAATTCTTTCTTTATTTCATTTAGTTCCATAAAGTTAGCTCCTTTATTCTTGTTTTCTTTATTATATCATTTTCTTTTTTGAGTGAAAAGAAAAAGAACCGGGAAGATTATTCTCAGTTCTATTAGATTTTTATTTTATCCGCTATTTTTGTGAATAAAATATATTTCTTATTTTGTTTTCCACAGTTTTGTTTATAAATGCCTCTAGAATCTTTTTACTAAATTTTTGAGAACAATTTCTTCCTGTTGATTCTTTTTATCATAAAATTCTAGCAAATAATTTTCTGATATATTTTTCAAGATACTTATTTTATCTTCTTTTGGTAATTGATTCAGTAATTTCATAATATCTTCATCACTTAATTCATTAATAATTGTTTCTTTGTACTGTTCGCAAAACTTTTGGTATTCATTTTGAAATAATGGAGTTGTTTTCATTTTATCATAATAATTCATGATGATATCTTTAAAACAATTTCTTAATAAAGGTAATAATTCTTTTTGGCGAATATTAATATTTAATAATATGCTATTACAACTAACTCCTTCTATAGATTCCATTTCCATAGGATATATAAACTGTAGTATATAACTATTATTACGTACATCTAAACCGGCAATAATTGGAAACTCAGCAAGTAGATAATTAATTAACTCTCTTATTTTCTCATTTGAAATATGTTCATTGATTAGATATGATGTTTCAGTACTTATTTTATAACTATCATTCCCATTTAGGAAATAAATACTTGTGTAAGGTTCATTTTCTCTTATTGAATACTCAATATTAATTTCCATTTCAGCATAAGGTATATTCTCTTTTTCTCTAGGATTTTGAATAGGATATAATCTATATATTTCTTGTTTTATTTTTTCCATCATATCGTTTTCTTTTATTAATTCCATTTATTTCATCCCCTGTATTACTTATTATAAAAAATTCTTTATTCAAAATCAAGTCTATTTTATCCACAAAACTGTGGAAATTTTATTCTAAAAAACTATTATTTACTAATACTAATTTATCAATTGCTTTGATGTAACTAGTATCTTCTGTTAATTCAGTTACTACTACTTTTAATTCGCTTCCAGATGCATGAATCATGTAATGTTTATGATCTTTCATTCCTAGGTAAAGCATGACATGTCCACTTTGATATAAAAGAGCAGGATTATTATTCTTTATTGTTTCTAATTTTTGACTTGGCGTTTGGTCCTCTAAAGAAATTATTTTGCCGACGCTTTTATTTTGACTCGATGTATTTCTAGGAAAAAAGATTCCAAAACTACGATAGATATTACTAACATAGCTAGAGCAGTCTACTCCTTGATTCATACCACTCCAACTATAGTTTACTCCTTCATATTTAAAGGCCTGTATATATATATTTCGTTTCGTATAGGGAAGATAACCAATATGAGCTTTATCTTTAGCAATCGTAATTAATTTAGAGATTAATATACCATCTTCATTTTTTTGAGGTAATAAAAATTGATATCCTTCTTCTACTACTCCTAGATAAGGTAATTTTACGCTCATATCTAATACTGTATTTTCGATTTCTAAACTTGCTTCTGTTATGATTCCAAAAGATTTATTATTGATAAAAAATGTATAATCTTCTTCTGTTACTGGCACAATATTTTCTTTTTCTACCCATCCTACATAAAAAGGACTTATCACAAAATTCCATTCTTGATCTTTACTTTCATGTAAAATTAAAATAGGGGTATTTACATGTAGTTCTGTTTCTTGGATACTATCAAAATTTTCAATACTTTGCTTATTATAAAAATGAATGTAAGTGGGAAAAGATTTTAGGTTTGCACGTTTCACAATAATTCCTTTTTGAATATTTTCTTGATCTTCTACTTGATCTAGGTTACAGTTTTCTAATATTGTTTCCGTATCCTTTTGTGTTACTAGTCTCTTACCATCATATTTAGGTAGGCTGGGTAACTGATAAGATTGGATATAAGTAAGAATTTCCTGTTTTGTAAGGGAGTGAATTTGATCAATATCGTATACCATGTCAGCCTTTTCTCTAATTCTTTCATTATATTTCGTAATTTCATTTGGTGCTAAAAGAACGGTGTTATCTTCCATCAAATTAATAAACTCTTTGGCATTTTGTGGTACTGTTTCGATATAGTCCTCTGTAATCTCCTCAGCTAATAAATATTTTCTAACCTCTAATCCATTTTCTATTAACTCATCTATTGTCAGAATTTTATTTTCTAAGATTTCTGATAGGGAATACTCTTTCTGGTTTGAAAATTTAATTATAATTTTATCCTTTTTCTTGCAAGGAAGATAATATATATATGTTTCATCTCTTATAATTTCTTCTAATGCTTCATAACAGAATTTTTCCTTATCAATAATTTGAAATGTTTGATTGTTTAAAGACGTTTCTGGTTTTGTTAGAAATAAAATGATACTAATTATTAAAATGATAACTGCTATACTTAAAATGATCTTTTCCCTCATATAATCTCCATATATAATTATTAAATATTAAAATATTAATTTTATTTTAAGAGGTTGGATATAAAAAAAAGGTCTAATTTTAGGCCTACTTTTTACGATAACAATTTTTGTATTTCTTACTAGAACCACAAGTTCCTCACGTTTGAGTATATATAGTATTATGAATATTATCTGTATTACCATTATTTTCAAAATGAGGGAAAAATGAAGAAAGTTACAACATTTGTTTACTAGTATAATTACATGTTTACATCATTTATTTCTTTGATAAAACTAATTCTTTTCTTTTGATATATTCTTCTTGAGTAATTAAGTTATAATTCAAACAATCATTTAGTTTTTTTAACTCTTCATCTTTAACTCTTTTAGTTTCCTCACGTCGACATTGTTCTTCCCATAACATTGTTTTTATAGCAGTTTCTTGTCCTTCATTTATGCATAAATTGAAATATTCATATCTTGTATTAAAATAACGATCTTGAGCATCTAGTATTGTTCTTTTACCTTTTATTATTTTATTCATTGTTTCAAAAGTATCTTTCTCTTCTATAGGAATAGCAATTACCTTTTTTGAATTTTCAAGATCTAAATATATGCAAACAATTTTATCTTTATCAGTTTCCTCTGATACTGCTTTAAACATCTTTTCATATTGACTAACAGAAACATCTAGAAACCAAAAC
>CANRKU010000001.1 GCA_947631295.1 uncultured Bacilli bacterium | reverse complement strand
GAACGTAGTATGGCAAACGACAATAAGACATTAGGTAATTTCCAATTAACAGGAATTCCTGCTGCTCCTCGTGGTGTTCCTCAAATTGAGGTTAAATTTGATATCGATGCAAATGGTATCGTTAACGTAACAGCAAAAGATTTAGGAACAAACAAAGAACAGAAAATTACCATTACCTCTTCAACTAACTTATCAGATGAAGAAATTGAGAGAATGAAGAAAGAAGCAGAAGAACATAAAGCAGAAGATGAAAAGAGAAAAGAAGAAGCCGATACTAGAAATGAAGCAGAACAACTAGTCTTCCAAACAGAAAAATCAATTAAAGATTTAGGAGATAAAATTACTGATAGTGAAAAAGAAGAAGCAGAAAGTTTAATTAAAGATTTAAAAGATGCCTTAGAAAAAGGTGACATAGATGATATTAAATCTAAGAAAGATAAGCTTCAAGAAAAAGCAATGGCTTTAGCTACTAAAGTCTATGAACAAGTTCAAAAAGAACAACAAACAACAAACGATGCAAGTACAGAATCAAATCAATCTAATGATAATGATGTAAAAGAAGCTGAATACGAAGAAAAATAAAAATAAATAACTAAGTTCTAGATTTCTAGAACTTAGTTGTTTGTTATCATCATATAAGGAGAAAAAATGGAAAAAGAGTTATTGCGTAGTGAACAAAAACAGGAAGATACTTGGAATCTAGAAAGTATCTATCAAACAAGAGATAAATATCAAGAAGACTATGAAAAAGTGAAAACTTGGATTCATGAAATAAAAAGTTACAAAGATCATATTTTAGATAGTAGTGATAACTTATTTAAGGTTTTAGAATTAGATCAGAAAATAGAAAGAACTATCAGTAAAATGGCTAGCTATGCATATCGTAAGTATGATGAAGATCTATCCAATGTAGAAAATCAAACTCTAGTAGGATCTTTTGATCAATTATATACTGAATATCAGAAAAATAGTTCATTTATCGTTCCTGAAATATTAAAAGCTAATTGGGATGAGATAGAAAAATATATAGAAAAAGAAAAGAAATTAAAAGAATACCAGTTATTACTAACCCGTATTTTTAGAAATAAACCATATACTTTATCAGAAAAAGAAGAAAAGATTTTATCTACGATGCAATTGATTTTTTCTGAGCCAGAAAAAATTGCTGGTATTATTAGAAATTCCGAATTACAATTTGGCACTATCAAAGATAGTGATGGAAAAGAAATGAAACTAAATAATGAAAATATCATGATTTATTTAAGAAGTACTGATAGAAGAGTAAGAAAAGATACTTTTGAAACACTATATGATTCCTATTTTAAATACAAAGAAACATTAGCAGAAACTTTACAGGGACATGTTATGGTACTCGCCAATACTGCAAAATTAAGAGGCTTTACTAGTAGTAAAGAAGCTAGTTTATTCCAAAATCGAGTAAATCCAAAAGTTTATGATAACTTAATTAAAACGGTCCATAAAAGAATGAATGTTGTTTATGAGTACTTTAAACTAAAAAAAGAGGTATTAAAACTAGATGATTTTTGCTTATATGATACATATGTTAATTTAGAATCATCTTTGGATAAAACTTATACTTATGAAGAAGCAAAGAACATTGTATTAGATGTTACAAGTATATTTGGAGAAGAATATCAATCAAAAATAAAAGAAGCATTTAAAAATCGCTGGATTGATGTTTATCCTAATAAAGCAAAAAGAGGAGGAGCTTATTCCTCAGGAAGCTATGATACTTTACCTTTTGTATTATTAAATTTTCAAGGAAGTTATCATGATGTTTCTACATTAGCTCATGAATTAGGGCATTCTATGCATAGTTATTTTTCTAATCAGAATAATCCTTATCTATATAGTAATTATAAAATTTTTGTAGCAGAAGTAGCATCGACAGTAAATGAAATGCTATTAAATTACTATATGTTAGAACATGCGAATACCAAAGAAGAAAAACGTGCGATTTTAAGTGAAATGATGGATCTATTTAAAAGTACGATTTATCGTCAAACCATGTTTAGCGAATTTGAAGAATTTATTTTTGAGGAATATGAACGCGGTAACGTTTTAACGAATGAATTATTATCCAATAAATATTATGAATTAAATCAAGAATACTTTGGAAAAGATGTAATCCTTAATGATGAAATTCGTTATGAATGGGAAAGAATTCCACATTTCTATTATAATTTCTATGTATATCAATATGCAACAGGATTATCAGCAGCATGCTATATTGTAAATAGGATCAGAAATAAAGAAGAAAATGCAGTTCAGGATTATCTAAATTTTCTAAAAACAGGAGATTCTATGGATCCAATCGACGAATTAAAAGTAGCTGGAGTAGATATGCTAGATGAAAAGGTAATCAACAAAGCAATCGATATGTTTGAAGATTTAATAAAGGAGTATAGATCCTTGATGTAGGAGGTGAAAAAATGAATAAAAGAGATTATTATGAAGTTTTAGGTGTTAGTAAAAATGCTAGCCAAGATGAAATTAAAAGTGCATTTAGAAAACTAGCTAAGAAATACCATCCTGATGTTAGTAAAGAACCAGATGCAGAAGCAAAATTTAAAGAAGCACAAGAAGCTTATGCCGTTTTATCAGATGATGAGAAAAGACGTCAATACGATCAATTTGGTCATGCAGCATTTGAAGGTGGAGCTGGAGCAGGTGGCTTTGGAGGATTTGATTTTTCTGATTTTGATTATGGCGATATTTTTGATAATATTTTTGGAAGCTTTGGTGGAGGTTTTTCTAGTCGTTCAAGTAGCAATCGTGCTAGACGCGGTAGTGATACTTTGATGCATATGAAACTTTCTTTTGAAGAAGCAGTATTTGGATGTAAGAAAGATATTACAGTTGATACAACAGAAGAATGTAGTGAATGCCATGGAAAAGGTGGCTTTGGAGAATCTAGTTGTGATAAGTGTCATGGTAGTGGAACCATTACCAGTGAGCAACATACCATCTTTGGAAGTTTTTTATCAAAGACTACCTGTCCAAAATGTGGTGGAGTAGGTAAAACATATGAAAGAACGTGTAATCACTGTCATGGTAATGGTACTGTTAAAGTAAAAAAAGAAATTGAAATTAAAGTACCCGCTGGAGTAGATACAGGAACCAGGTTAAAATTATCTGGAAAAGGTAGTAGTGGATCAAATGGTGGTCCTAATGGGGATTTATATATTGAATTTTCAGTAGCAGAGCATGAATTTTTCGTTCGTGATGAAAACGATATTTATATAGAAGCACCTATTACTATTGCAGAAGCTGTGTTAGGATGTAAAAAAGAAATCCCGACTTTATATGGTAATGTTACTCTAACAATACCAGCAGGAAGTGAATCAGGAGAAAAACATCGTATCAAAGGAAAAGGTATTAATAATGAAGCTACGAAAAGAAAAGGGGATATGTATATCGTTTTAAAAATCGTAACTCCTAAAAAACTAACGAAAGAACAGAAGAAACTATTAGAAGAATTAAATCAAACAAATCTAAATGATGATAATGATATCAAAAATTTTGAAAGATTTGTAAGACAAAATGATTAAAGTAGGAAATTATTCCTACTTTTTTTTATAAATGATATTGCTTTGATTTATATAATTCTTGTCGAATTTTTTCTTCTATTTTTTCAACACATTCCAATAAGTCATCATTATAAAAACGTTCTTGAATCTTACATAAAGATAACCTTTCTTCACAAAAATCTTCTTGATCTGTTAAAAATCTACGACATATTTCTAAAATTTTAGGATTTTCATTTTTTAGTTCTCTATTTAAAGCTCTTTGTAATCGTTCCCCACTTTCTAATTCAATATAAATAGGAACAATACATTCTTTTCCAAAATATTGTACCAACTTTTGATAGCCATCTAAAGTATTAATCGTAATATAACTATTATTTTCTAAGTCAATATTAGCACTAGAAGTAAAATAGGTCCAAACACCATGAATAGTTTGATAAGATCTAGCTTCAATTACTAAATTTTTTTCTACCATATCTTGATAAATATTTTCTGTAACATAATGATAGGTAATACCATCGATTTCTCCTTTTCGAATAGGTCTAGTTGTATAAAGTACGATATTCTTTAAATCTATAAAATCTTTAGAAATTTGTTGATAAATCGTATCTTTTCCTGATGAACTTTTTCCCATCAAACAAAATATTTTATTCATTTTTATGCTCTTCTTTCAATTTTTCTAATTTTTCCCTAATTTGTTTTAATATTCTTTCATTAGGAGATGTATCTTGAGGATGAAAATATTTTTTTCCAATTAAATTATCTGGTAAGTACTGTTGGCTCACAAAATGATTTGGATAATCATGAGGATATTTATAAATCGTAGAATGAATTTTAATAGTGTCAGGAACATCACCGCATCGACCAGTTTCAACATCACTTATTGCTTCATCTAGTGCTAAATGAGAAGAATTCGATTTAGGCGATAAAGCCATTTGAACTACAATATCTCCAAGTGGAATTCTAGCTTCAGGAAGCCCTACTAATTCACTAGCTGAAATAGCTGCCATAACTCTTGGTCCAATATCAGGATTTGCTAGTCCAATATCTTCATAAGCAATAACACTCATTCTGCGATAAATACTATCTAAGTCACCAACAGCAATTAATCTTGCTAAATAATGTAGAGAAGCATCAACATCACTACCACGAATCGATTTTTGAAAAGCAGAAAGTAAATCATAATGCCCAGATTCATCTTTATCAGAAACAATAACCGGTTTACTATGAATAGTTTTTAATAATTCTACATCAATCTTTTTATCACTACTAGAGTAATAGGCAAGTTCCAGTAAATTATAAGCATATCTTAAATCACTACCGGAAACACCAGCAATCCATTCTAATGCTTTTTTATCAATTTGAATATTTTCTAAATCTGGATATTTACAAGCTCTTTTTAAACCTAAAACGATATCACTACTATCTAATGGCTTTAATTCAAATATATGGCATCTACTACGAATTGCAGGATTAATTTTAAAATAAGGATTAGAAGTAGTCATTCCAATTAAAGTAATTAAACCACTTTCTAATTGTGGAAGCAATAAATCTTGTTTATCTTTATTTAGACGGTGAATTTCATCCATAATTAAAACAATTCCATCATACATCTTTGCTTCTTCTACTACAATATCAAAATCTTTTTTATTATTCATAGTAGCATTTAAAAAACGATACCTTATCCCTAAATCTTTCACAATAGCGTTAGCAATGGAGGTTTTTCCTACCCCAGGAGGTCCATATAAAATCATGGAAAAAATTTTTTTATTTTCTATTAAGTTTCTAAGTACTTTACCTTTTCCTAATAAATGTTTTTGTCCAATTACCTCATCAATTGTATTAGGAGCAAGTTTTAAAGCAAGCGGTTTTTCCATACTATCACCTGTAGATATTTTATCAAAAATAAATAAAAAATACTATAAAATGCGCAAATATTTACATTTTATGGTATACTAATATTAGATAAATAGGAGAATCGATATGAATAATCAAAAAAAGAAAAATATTCTAAAAAAGAAGATTCATTTAGAATTACAGAATCAACAAAAGGAAAAAGATTTAAAAAATAAAATTAGTTTACAAACTAAAAAAGATAAAGATAAAAAAACTAATATCAATCAATCAGAAAAGCAAAAGAAAAATCAAAAGAAAAATCAAAAGAAAAAAGCAGTGATTCCTATAGTAGCCTCTATGTTATTAGTATTTAGTTTAGTATTTGGCGTAAGTTATGGTTTTTTCACAACTACAACAAGAGCTAAAGAATTTGTGATGTATACAGGAACACTAGCAGTAAGTTATCAGGCAACAAACAATACAATTAATTTAGATAAATTGTATCCAATGACGGATGCTGAAGGTCTTACCCAAAATTCTCATTCCTTTACAGTAAATAATAATGGAAATATTGATGCTAGATATCAAATCAGATTAGAATTAGATGAAACAGAAAAAAATATGATTCCCCTAGAATATGTAAAACTTAGTTATAAAAAGAATACTGATGAGTTTTCAGAACCTATTTTATTATCAAATTTAGATAGTAGTTTAGCGTTTATTAGAAATGAAATATTAGAATCAAATCACAGTGATACCTATGAGATAAAATTATGGATTGATTTAGGAGCACCTAATGAAATACAAGGAAAAACATTTAGTGCCAGAGTAGTAGTAGATAGTATTCAAAATGTAGATGATGGTTATGTAGTAGATACAGCTCCAATTATTACTTTAAAGAAAGATAAAGATGGCAATCAAGATATTCATTTAAAAGTAGGAGAAAAATATACAGAATTAGGAGTAGCAGAAATAAAAGATGATCAAGAGATTTTTACGAATGAGAATGTAATAACCAGTTATGAACATGTAAATGACAATGAAATAGAACCTGTAAATGAAATAAATACAGAAGAGCCTGGTATTTACTATGTAAATTATGAAGTAACAGATAAAAGTAACAATAAAGGAACAGCTACTAGAGTAGTAGTTATTAATAAAACAGATATTGTACCAACTATTGTTTTAAAAAATGAAGAACCTATAATTTTAGGAGAAGGAGATTATTATAAAGAACCAGGAGTAGAAATAGAAAATAATAATCAAGTTACCATTATAGGAGAAGTAAAGACAAGTGTCATTGGAACCTATACAGTAAGATATATCGTAATAGATGAAAATGGTAATTTGAATAGCGTAATAAGAACAGTCAAAGTCGAAAAAGCATATCAAGAAGATATACTAAAAGGAACAGATCCTGTATTAAAAGGAAACTTAATACCAGTAATCATTGAAGAGAATGGCACAGTAAAAAGAATATCAACAAAAGATGAATGGTATGATTATGAAACAAAAAAATGGGCAAATGCCATAATATTAAAAGATGAAAATAAGAAATATGGAAATAATGACATTATACCAGAAGAAGATATTGAAAGTTACTTTGTATGGATACCAAAATATAGTTATCAAATATTTAATACCGAAAATTATAATAGTGTAACAACAATTGAAACTAAAGCTCAAGAAATTAACATCAAATTTGGAACCGAAAACACAAGTGATATTAATAAACAAGAATGTACTACACCTATGAAAGCTGGTAGTATAGGAATTTGTAGTAACGGAGATTACATGACTCATCCAGCATTTATTTCATTTAATGTAAATGGGTTCTGGGTAGGCAAATTTGAAACAGGATATTTAGATGCAACGAGTGCAAAAGAAGCAGAACAAAATAGTAGTGATTACAGTAAGATAATAATTAAGCCAAATGTCTATAGTTGGAGAAATATAACTGTTGGAAATGCATTTGAAGCAAGTTATAACTATCAAAGAAACTTAGATAGTCATATGATGAAAAATACAGAATGGGGAGCAGTAGCTTACTTAAGTCATTCAAAATATGGAACTTGTAGCAATAATAAATGTAGTGAAATCAGAATTAATAATAATTCTGGTTATATTACAGGATATGCAGCGACAAAAGAACCAACAACAGGTCGTTCCTCTTCTAGTACAGAAGAAAATAAATATGAAGGAACAAACTTAGGAGCAGATGGAACCGCTACTTTAAATTATAAAAATAGTGGAGCAAATGTAGCATCAACAACAGGAAACAAAACAGGAATCTATGATATGAATGGTGGTTCTCTTGAATATATAATGGGATATACCACTAGTGCTACCAATGATTCTAGTGGAATTACATCTATTCATCAAGGATTTTTTAATAATTCTGATTGGAAAAAGTATTATGATAGTTATAATTCAACACAAAGTCCTCAATTTGGCAATCGAATTTTAGGAGATGCAACCGGAGAAATGGGCCCATTTGGAATTGAAAAAGATCCAGATACCAATCAACGTTATAAAAGCAGTTGGTATAAAGATCAAGCCTATTTTGTATATTCTACAAATCCTTGGTTTAGGCGTGGTGGTTCTTGGATTGATGGTATAAATGCTGGTATCTTTGTATTCGATAACTACAACGGAGATGTAAAATCTGAAGGAACTTACCGTATTGTCTTAGCTCCATAAACTGTGAGATGATAATAATGACAAATAAAAAAATTCAGAGTACTATAGATGAATATGTTGACAGTTTAGTAGCTGAGCTCTACCTATCTGTAAATACGCAACAGTCTTATAAAAAAACGTTAGAAAAATATCAAGATTTTTTACAAAAAAAGAATATTACCAATATCGAAGATATCAAAAAAGAAGACATTGTTTCTTATATAGATAACTTAAAAAGAAAAAAATTAGAATCTTCTAGTATTGCTCATCATTTAACAGTCATTAAAAACTATCATAAATTTTTATTACAGAATGAATACATTCAAACAAATGTTGCTGCTAGTATTGAAAGACCAAAGCTTACTAAAAAACTTCCGAATGTTTTAAGCATTGAAGAAATGTTAAACTTATTAGATATAACCTTGGATACTCCATTTGACTACCGCAATAAATGTATGTTAGAATTACTATATGGTACTGGACTCAGAATTAGTGAATTAATTAGTCTAACAATCAATGACATTGATACTATAAATTGTACAGTACGATGTGTTGGAAAAGGAAATAAAGAAAGAATAGTCCCTATTAATGATTATGCAATCGATTCTATCAAAAAATATTTAGAAAAAAGACCACTATTATTAAAAAAGAAAAATACAAAAGAATTATTTTTAAATAGTAGGGGAGATAAAATTAGTAGAGAAGGTTTTTTTAAAGTATTAAAAAAATTATTGATGGAAAAGGGATTAAATCCAAATATATCTCCACATACTTTAAGACATAGCTTTGCGACACACTTATTAGAATATGGAGCAGATTTAAGAGTAATACAAGAAATGCTAGGACATAGTGATATTTCAACTACTAGAATTTATACACACATAACGAATAAAAAAATAAGAGAAGATTATGAAAAATATCACCCTAGAAATGAGAAAGAGTGATGAAGATGAAATTCAAAAGAATATTTTTATTAATATTAGATTCATTAGGAGTAGGGGAATCGTTAGATGCAAACAATTATGATGATAATGGTGCAAATACATTAGCTCATATAAAAGATAATTATGATCTATTTATTCCAAATTTAAAAAAATTAGGATTTTTAAATACCATTAATATGGATGAAAATAAAGATGTAGAAGCCTATTATACAATTGCTAGACCAAACAATCCTGGTAAAGATACACTAAATGGTCATTATGAAATTATGGGTGTAAAAAATGACATTCAATTTAAATCATTTACTGAAAAAGGGTTTCCTAGAGAACTATTAGATGAAATTGAATTTACTACTGGTCGAAGAGTAATAGGAAATAAAAATTGCAGCGGGATTGATATTATTAAAGAGCTTGGAGAACGACAAATGCAATATGGATTTTTAATTATCTATACATCAAACGGTTCTAATTTACAAATTGCAGCACATGAAAATGTAATACCAGTCGCTAAATTATATGAATTTGCAGAAAAAATAAGAAAAATTACCTTAAGAGAAGAATGGAAAATTGGCCGAGTTATTGCTAAACCATTTACTGGCACAAAACCTAGCAATTTTAAATTTACTACTGAAAGAAAAGATTTTGCTGTAAAACCTCCAACTATGAGTGTTATGAATTTTCTAAAAGAAAGTGGATATAGCGTTATTTCTATTGGTAAAATTGCGGATATATTTGATCAAGAAGGAATTACTAAAAATATAAAAGCTCGCAATAACAATGAAGCAATAACAAAATTAAATGATATTATGACCAAAAATTTTACTGGGCTTTGTGCTGTTAACTTAAATGATTTTGATAGTGAATTTGGACATAAAAGAGATGTAGAAGGGTATGCAAAAGCAATTGAAGAATTAGATGTAGAAATACCTTTAATACTAAATAAATTAGAAACAGATGATTTATTAATTATTACAGCTGATCATGGTTGTGATCCAACATTTAAAGGATTTGATCATACAAGAGAAAATGTACCAGTAATTATATATGGTAGAAATTTAAAAGAGCCAAAGCGCTTAGAAATACTAGAATCTATGGCAGATATTGGTGCAACTATTTCAGAAAATTTTGATGTAAATAAACCATTTATCGGAAATAGTTTTTTGAGTAAATTAAAATAAGAAAGAGTAGGGAATAGAATAAAAAAACAGATACCTATTTATCGGTATCTGTTTTCTCATTATCACATTCAAAGCTTTTACATAATGTTTGTTTATCTTTTGTAGCTTCATTAGAACCACAACTACAACCAACTTGTATTTCTTCTAATGTACAATTATCAGAATTTTGAAATTTGCATGACTGTACTCTACACTTAATTTTTTGATTATTTTCCATAATTCTCCTCCCTTTTTATTATGCACTCTTCCCCTATTATTTATTCATTAAAAAGATAGAAGAGAGTAAATCAGTTATTTCTAATTTAATTTAATAATAAAAAGATGGATAATTATCCATCTCAATTAAAAAAATGCATGAAGAATAAGTAATTAATCAATAAATAGAAATAAATATAATAAAAATTTAGAAAAATGATGATAAATTGAATTGATTTTAAATTGATTATTAATTAAATCGATTAAACAACTTAAATTACCAATAAAATAAATAAAATAGATAATAATTCAACTATAGAAAAGAAGAAAATTTAATAATTCAATCATATTAAATCAATAATATGATAGTCAAAAAAAGATTAGTTAACATAATATCAATTATACGAACCAATAAGAAAAGATAAAACACACTGAAATAGTATGCATATTAATAAAAAAGAATCATATCTCACGATTCAATTTTATACTTTTCTGGATTGAATTTCAGCTATCTTATCCAATACTTCTTTGGCATTTTCATTATTAATTTCAGTATATCCTAATTCTTTTAAAGCTTGTACCTTAGCAGTATTTAATTCTTGAGTTCTACTTAATATTTCTTCTTTTTTATGTTCAATTTCTTGTACAAATCTTTTATGTGTTTCAGCAATTTTGCTCTTAGATGCACCACCATTATTATATAATGTCATAGCGGAAAACATAATGCTTTCAAAAATAAACTGTTTTTCTTCATTAAATACATATTCTTTATGATCAACAAATCCCATAGATTTAGCCATATACGCTAAAATATATTTTAATTCCTTAGCAGTTCCCATAGATTGTAAAAAATAATAAAGATAACGATAACTATGATAAACATCTTTAGATTTATCCTCAATTAACTTTTCTTTCAATAATTGAATAATATCAGATAATAACTCCTGCTCTTTTTTACTCAATCCCTTTAGTTCATTTACATCATAATATTTATTCGTATCTTCCTTAACACCATCATTTAAACGATTTTCAACTTGGATAATATATTCACCATCAATTTTAATAGAATCTAATTCATGTACATCATTAATACCAAGCAGACAAAGAATTTTCATTACTTTCTCTTTTGGCCAATTTTCTAGCTTTTCTTCTGCTAAATAATTGTAAAGCATTTGTCTAGAAACACCTAGATATTTTGCTAATCTAACTTTAGAAACCCCTAATTCTGAAAATAATTTTTTAAGATTTTGCATATCTAAGACCTCCTAATATAATTCTACCACATTCACTAAAAAATACAAGTAGTAAAGTTGACATTTATTTTACAAAATATACCAAATTTTCTGTTGATTCTTACATACAGTTTTAATAATTCCCCCACCAATGCATTTATCACCATCATAAAATACACAAGCTTGTCCTGGTGTAACAGATTTTACTTTATCATATTTTACTAAAATCTCACCATTATCTAAGTATTCTAGGCTAACAGGATAATCTGGAGCACGATAACGAAATTTTGCACTACATTGAACAGGTCTTTCAGTAGTATTAAAATTAACAGTATCGATAATACAACTATCTGAAAATAAATATTCGTTATTTTCTCCTAAAGCAATATACAAAACATTCTTTTCTAAATTTTTTCCAACAACAAACATTCTATCATTTGTACCACCAATATCTAATCCCCTTCTCTGCCCTATTGTATAATACATTAGTCCAATATGTTTACCTACAACTTTCTGGGTTTCAATATCAATAATATCTCCTGGTTGATTAGGTAAGTAATTTTTTAAAAAATTTTTAAAATTTCTTTCTCCAATAAAACAAATACCAGTAGAATCCTTTTTGTTAGCAGTTACAAGATCATACTCTTCGGCAATTTTACGAACCTCTTTTTTTTCTAATTCACCGATAGGAAATAAAATATTTTCTAATTGCTCATGTGATAATTGCGATAAAAAATAAGTTTGATCTTTATTTAAATCTACCGCACGCAATAACTGTCCATCCTGAATTCTAGCATAATGCCCAGTTGCAATATAGTCAGCGCCTAAACGCTTAGCTTCCCTAATAAAATAATCAAATTTGATATATTTATTACACATAATATCAGGATTAGGTGTTCTTCCTTGCTTTAGTTCGTCCAAAAAATATTCGAATACATAATCCCAATACTCCTTAACAAAATCAATCCTATATAGTGGAATTCCGATTTTTTCGCAAACAGCTAAAGCATCATTATAATCTTGCTCCTGAGGGCAAATATCATTATTTAAATTAGGATTACCTAAAATATCCCCATTAATAGAAGTATCCCAATTTCTCATAAACAAACCGATTACCTCATAACCTTGCTGTTTTAAAAGAATGGCACTAACACTACTATCAACACCACCACTCATGCCAATAACTACTTTTTTCATACTTCATTCACCTTAATCATTATTATACTTTTTTCTATAGTTCTTTACAAGAATAAATTCATCAAAATAGGTGATAAAAAGGTTTCTAAAATAGTACACATTAAAATAATAAGAAAACAAAAAACAGAAATTTTATTGTATCTTTTGAAATAATATGGTAAATGAATATCTTCTTTTAAAAACAACATTTTAAATAAACGAGTAGAAAAATTGATTGCATAAAAACTAATTAATAAAAAAACAATTAATAATAATAAATTATGTGGTATTTGATAAGAAATAGCTAGAAAAATCCCTTTTAATCCATAATGATAAACAATGGATGAACAACTAAATCCAAAAATAAAACCTTTCAAAAACAACAAAAATAAAACAACAGGAATTCCAATAATAGAAATACCTAAAATCCATATGAATAACAAATAAGTAGAATTAGCAAGAATGCTATGAATAAATGCCGAAAAATAATTCCATTTTCCTTCCTTTATATATGAAAAAAAAGTAGTTAATTCCGATTCAACTAAAGACTTGTCCTCTTTTGAAATAAAAAATATAAAGGCAATTCCACTAATAATACCAATTAAAAGAATAGTACTTAAAAATAAATATTTCTTTTTTTGACTAGTAATACTTTCTTTTGCTTTATGAATTACTTTATTCATTTTCTTCACCCAATAAATTATATTTCTTTTTTTAATAAAATATGTTTAAATATTTTACTTTTTTTTATCTTTTTATTATAATGATAATGAGGTGTATATATGAATAAAAAAATATTAAAAGGTATGGCTATATTTTTAACCTTAATTATGTTAGGCTCATTTATAGCTGGTATCGTTATTTTATTTGTTTAAAAAAAGATATACTAATTAGAAATCAATGATAGCATTTCTATGAACGTATATCTTTTTATTTAAAAAAAAAGAACTATTTTTGACAAGATAGTTCTACACTAACTGAATAATCATTTTCACCAAAAGGTGATTTTGGATAAACCGTAATTTTAGTTTCATCAAAATTACATTTATCCTTTTTTAATTGATCTAATGTTGACTGATCAACATCTACTAACAATTGAACATTAGTAATATCAATACGAATACCATTATCAACAAAACCGGATAATGTATCATTTCTAGTAGATTCTTCCAAATTATGATAATATCCACTATAGAAATCTTTTCCTATTTCCTTCAATTTATCTTCTAATGTCTTAGAATCAATTTTTGATTTCATATCACCATTATTTGAATTTGCAAAAATAATGACACCTACAATTACTACAATTAAAACAATAATACCAATTATCATAAGTAAATTTTTGTTATTCTTCATTTTTTTCATAATAATATTCCTTTCTAATCGCTAAGAAAAAATGGCTTTAAAGTAATTTTAGATTTTTCTTTTGTATCAGTTTTAATAATTCGATATAGTCCTAAGTTATATTTAGTAACTGTTTTAGAATCTGTTTCTATTTTATCGGTACTAAAATACCAAATAGGTTCTTCATCTTCACTAATACGTTGCATATTAATGACACCAATACCAGCTTCTACAATAATTACCAAAAACAAAATAGTAATAATGGTATTAAAAATAATCCTACCAAAATGCCTTTTGTTTTTTTTCTTTTCAATGGTTTGATTAGCATGATTATCTTTCATTGATGACTCATTTTCTTCAGAAATAATGTTATCAGTATTATCAAGTTTCTTCTTTTTATTATTTTCTTTCATATCTTTAAACTCCTTCTTATTATAATTAATTCTAGCATAAGTTTTCAGAAAAGTAAATATAATCACTTTCTAATTTCCAAAATCTTTAAATAGATAAGATTTGAAGAGGTCTCAATAAAAGGAATAATATTTTCTAATGAAAAAGTATAGGCCTTATTTTCTTTGGTATTTGCAATAATAATTCCAGTATGATCCAATAATTTATCTAATTGATTAACTGGTATTTCATCCATATTTATATTAGGAATTGCAACTTTTTCATAAAAAAGAGATAAATCTAAACGATATTCGTCAATTAGTTGTATATTTAAATTCGTATAATCATTATATATTAATTTTTGATACAAGTCTTTAGTCTTTTGAATTGTTTTCCCATTTAGTAAACGAATGCTTCCTTTTTCAACAATTTCGCTAACAAAATACTTATCCCATAAGAAATCTGTATATAAATGAATAAAGTATCCCATGATAAAGGGAGATTCTAAATAATTTTTATATTTATTTAAAAAACGTTCAATATCGACTTTATTGTCATTAGTCAAAAAATGACTTTTCGTTTTTGTTTGTCCAATATGTTTGCTAATATCAGGAGCAATTGATCCCAATAATAATTGATTTTCATCTGCTATTTTTAATTTTTCATTTATTTTTTTCGCAATGCACATATGAATAATAGAACTTGCCAATTTAATCATCCTTCCATCTTACTATTTATTAATATCAATCTTAATTTAGATTATATCAAATTTTCAACTTTTTGTGAACAAATCAACAGTCCAAAAAAGAGTGAACAAATCACTCCTTCTTTTCTCCTTCTTCTAGCATAGTAGTAATAAAAATACCATATCCTTTTGTAGGATCATTCACAACTACATGAGTAACAGCACCAATAATTTTATTATTTTGTATAATAGGACTTCCACTCATACCAGCAACTACTCCACCGGTTTTTTGTAGTAATTCTGGATCGGTAATTTTAAACAAAATATTTTTAGTAGTATCTGTTTTATTGATGTTAATAATCTCAATATCATAATTTTCTATTGTGCTATCAGAAATAACTGTTCTTATTTGAGCATTTCCTAATTTTACATTGTCTGGTTCCTCAACCTCGATCACGTTATTATTTGGAAACTGATCATAATAAATTCCAAAAATTCCACTTTCTTCATTATATTTGATTGTACCATAAATTTCATCATTATAGAATTTTGCTTCTTTTGAGCCTGGAGTACCATTTTCACTACGGCTGATTCCTGTTATTTCTGATTTAAAAATCAACCCATCTTTAATTTCTACTTTTTGCATCGTATTTTTTTCAGATATTTCATGTCCTAAAGCTCCAAATATTTTGGTATTAGGGTCAATATAAGTTAAAGTACCGATTCCATTAATTTCATCTTTTACATATAGTCCTGTTTTATATACGCCATTACTATCTTGATGCAATTCTAAAGTAGTATGCATTTCTTTTTGATTTCTTAAAAATGTAATTTGAATGAAACCATTACTCTTATGTTGATCAATAATCGAAATCATTTCATCAATAGAAGATATCTCTATGTTATCAATTTTAGTAATTAAATCTCCTATTTGTAATCCTGCATCTTCGCCTACATATTTATCTTCTACTTTATAAAATCCTACTACCATGACATTTTTAGCATTGACTTTAATTCCAATATTTTCTCCACCTAGTATAATTTTATTAGAATAAGCAAATACTATAGATGGAAATAAAGTCAAAATGCATAGAGAAAAAACCAGTAGTTTCTTTTTAAAATTCATAAAATCAACTCCTTTTAAAAATTGACTACATTAGTATTATGGATTGTTCAAAAAAATTTATATCATGAAAATTATACCAAAAAAGAATTTAATCTTCTAAATTAAATTCTTCTAATTTTCCATCTTTATTTAAAATACTATTTACTTTTTCTTCTGCATTCTTTAATTTTTCATCACATTTTTTTGCTAAAAGCATAGCTTCATTAAAATTAGTAATTGCATCATCTAGTGGAATATTACCACTTTCTAGATTTTTAACAATACTCTCTAATTTCTCCAAATTTTCTTCAAATGTTAATTCTTTTTCTTCTTTAGCCATAACTCCTCCTAATTTTTTATTACATCATGAACAGTAGATAAAATACTACCATCTTCTAAATCAATTGTTATCTTATCATTTTTTTTAACTTTTTGAACACTTGTAATGATTGTCTGATTTATTTTCGTAATACTATATCCTCTTTTCAAGGTTAATATAGGGTTTAAAATTTCCAATTTATTTAAAAATGAAAAATATAAATTCTTATTATTTTCTAAGTTTTTTTCTATTAAATTACTTACTTTCCCTATTTTATTTTCAAGAAGACTTCTTTCATTTACTAAAATAGCATTCATTACTAAATATAATTTTTCATATAAAGTATCAAATTTTTGTTCTTTAATTTGATAAATAGAAAGAGGATTTTTTAAAATATAACTATTTTGCAAAGTTTCTAATTTTTCACGATTTCTATGAATATCGTTCATAATAGCTTTATTTAATCGCAAATTTATTTGTCGCAAATAATTATAAAAATCAACTTGATTAGGTACAGCCATTTCAGCTGCTCCAGTTGGAGTCGGAGCTCTTAGATCGGCAACATAATCTGCTATAGTAAAATCAATCTCATGTCCAACAGCTGAAATAACAGGAATGCTACACTCATATAAAGTTCTAGCAACTTCCTCATCATTAAAGCACCATAAATCCTCTATGCTTCCTCCACCTCTACCAACAATTAATAGATCTAAATCATATTCTTGAGCCTTTTTTATTTGTTTCACAATTTCAGGAGCCGCACTTGCTCCCTGCACTAAACTAGGAAACAAAATCGTTTTAGTAATTGGCCATCTTCTTTTAATAGTCGATAAAATATCTTTAATAGCTGCCCCAGTTGGAGCAGTAATAATTCCAATTGTTTCTGGAAACTTTGGTATTTTTTTCTTTTTAGATGGATCAAATAATCCTTCACTTGCCAATTTCTTTTTTAATTTCTCATATTCAATATAAAGATTCCCTACCCCATCTTGTTTTAAGTCATCAACATAAATTTGATAACTTCCAGTTGCCTCATAAACACTAACATGTCCAATAACCATTACTTTCATACCATCTTCAGGATGAAATGTCAATTTACTAGCTTGAGTATAAAACATAACAGCATTAATACGAGATGATTCATCCTTGATAGTAAAATATAAATGTCCTCTAGTATGCTGCTTAAAATTGGATATTTCTCCTTTTAAAAAAACACAACTTAAATTAGAATCCTGATCAAACTTAAATTTCAAATATCGACTTAATTGACTAACTGTAATATATTGATTTTCCATAAATTACCCTTGTTCGTGATAAATTTCATCTAAAACAGCATTAATCATTTTTGTTACTTTTTCATCACTATATTTTTTAGATAATTCTACCGCTTCATTAATAGCGACTACTGGTGGAGTTTCGGAATATTTTAATTCATAAATTCCAAGTGCTAGGATAGCTTGATCGACTTTATTTAAACGTTCCATTGGCCAACTATCTAAAAAACGATTTGCAAGTTCATAAATAGAATCCTTATTATCTAAAATAGTATGAATAGACGTAGTAACAAAACTATTTTCTATTTCTAATTGTTCTTGAATAAGAGAATCAATATTAAATTCAATACTAGATTCTTTTAAAATAAAGACTTGATATAGAACTTTCATGATAATTTCTCTTAATTCGCTCCTATTTTTCATATTACTTCACCTATCAATAAGTTTAACATAAACTATCATAAAAGTCACTGATTTTGATAGAAAATTAAAAAAAGAGAAAGATAACATATTACCTTTCACCATAAAAATTTAAAATTTTTCTATTTTCTTTTTGACAAAAAAGGATAATTTTTTTCTACCACTTCACCAACAGAAGATGTTAAAGAAATTTGTTTCATAGGCCCTAAACCATTCTTTAAAATAAATTGATTTAAGTCAGATACTAATTTCTCATATGAGCTACCTTTCAATGCTATTAATGATAAATTAGCTAAGTAATCGTATTGGATAAAAACAGAATCTTGAAAATTTTGTTTATCTTGATTCAAATATTCTGCAATCTTTGATATAGAATCGCAAACAGAAAAACCATTTGATAAAGAAGCAGCTCCAACTTGATAATAACCACATGGAAAAGTTATTCCATTCATATTAAACCAAAAAATCTCATTATCAATATTATTTTGTTGTAAATAAAGCCTTGTGTCATCTAATACATATTGATAATATTCTTTATAAACAACAAGAATACTTTCCATTGCATTTTCCAAAGTATGATGATGATATTCTTTCATTTTTGACTTAGGAATAATAGATTGTACACGATTTTGAATTAATTCAAAATAAGAATGGTTACTAGTAGCAAAAGTAGGAGAATATAATTCCTGGTTAACTACTAAATGCTGAATAGTATCCATAAAACCACACTCCTTTTTAAGTAGCATTATTATACCACAAAAGAAAGAAAAAGACAAGATGAATCTTAATGAGTACCTTTTTTTATTTCCTGCTTTAACTCATACAAAATATTTAAAGCATCCATTGGTGTGATCTCCAAAGGATTTATTTCTTCTAATTTTTCATAAACTTTATCTTGTTCAACATTTTTAGGAGAATCAATATCTAAAAATAAGCTAGTTTGAGTAAAAGTTTCCTGCTTGATACTTTTGTGTTCATAAACACCTAATATCTCATCTGCCCTTTCGATTAAATCTTTAGGTAATTGAGCTAAAGCAGCTACATGAATACCATAACTTTTATCAATCGCACCATTTTTTACTTTATGTAAGAATGTAATTTTTCCTTCCTCTTCAATAGCACTCACATGAACATTTTTTAAATGCGACAATTGATTTGCTAAAGTAGTCAATTCATGATAATGAGTAGAAAATAATGTTTTTGCTTTAATTTTATCATGAATATATTCTAATATAGCTTGTGCCAAACTCATACCATCATAAGTGGCAGTACCTCTACCTAACTCATCAAATAAAATTAAACTATTCATCGTAGCATGACTAATCGCAATATTAGCTTCCTTCATTTCTACCATAAAAGTACTATCACCACTAACTAAATCATCACTTGCCCCAATTCTAGTAAAAATTTGATCAAAAATTGGAATAATACAACTTTTACAAGGTACAAAGCAACCAATCTGAGCCATAATTACTGTAATAGCTAACTGCCTCATATAAGTACTTTTTCCTGCCATATTGGGACCAGTAATTAATAAAATATCCGTATCATTACCCATGATAATATCATTAGCTACATATTCTTTTTTATTTACCTTTTCAACAACTGGATGTCTACCTTCAACAATTTTAATCATATGCTCATCTGTTAATATAGGTCTAATATAATTATTTTCTTCTGATACCAAAGCAAAAGAAAGCAACATATCTACCTCAGCTATAACTTTAGAAACTTTTTGAATCCTACTCACATACCCTTTAGCAATCTCACGAACATCCGTAAATAATTTATATTCCAAATTAATAATTTTTTCTTCTGCACCCAAAATAATATCTTCTTTTTCTTTTAATAAAGGGGTAATATAACGCTCAGCATTAGTTAAAGTTTGTTTTCGAATCCAACCATATTCATCTTTAATATCTTTAATATTCCCTTTGCTAACCTCAATATAATAGCCAAATACTTTATTAAATCCTACTTTTAAATTTTTAATTCCGGTTCTTTCCTTTTCCTCATTTTCTAACTCTAAAATAAAATCTTTACTATTTTTACGAATATTTTTCAATTCATCTAATTCACTATTATATCCTTCTTTGATTAATCCACCTTCATGAAGTCCAATAGGACTATCTAAATTAATAGCTTTTTCTAATAGTTCAACTAAATCATCAAATACTTCAATTTTTTTATCATAATGAATTTCTTCTAAAATACGTTTAATATTAGGTAAAGCAATTAGAGAATTTTTTAACTGAATCATATCTCTAGCATTACTATTTCCATAACTAATTCTACTACAAAGACGTTCTAAATCATAAACTTTATCTAATTCTTCTCTTAACTCATCTTTTAAGATAAATTCCGTTAATAATATTTCAATAATATCATATCTTCTATTAATTTCTTGAACATCTGTTAATGGATTTTCAATATTTGATTTTAATAAACGACCACCCATAGCAGTTTTTGTTTTATCAAGTAACCAAAGTAATGAATAAGTACGATCTCGATTACGAATTGTCTCAATTAACTCTAAATTTTTCTTGGTATGAGTATCAAACAATAGATGTTTTTTATGATCAATTAATTCTACTTTTTGTAGATGAGATAAACTACCTTTTTTCGTTTCTAATAAATAAGAAATTAAATGATGAATAGTAGTTTTAATACGAATATCGGAAATATCCTCAGTTAGATAATGATAATCATCTTGTTCATAAATGGTATCACGAATCGTTACTAAAATATTATATTGTTCTCTTAAAAGAGTAACAATGCTTCGATCAATTTTACTATTTACAATTACTTCTTTCAAATTATAAGTTAAAATTTCCTTTAAAAGACTATCTTTATCATAATCTAATATCACTCCATATGTATATCCAGTAGACACATCAATAAAGCTAACTCCATAGCAGTATTCAAAGTCATAAATATTACCAATATAATTATAATCTTTTGAATTCAAACTATCATCTAATCTAGTACCACATGTTACAACCTGAATGACATCCCTTTCCACCATTCCTTTGGTTTCTTTCGGATCAGTTAATTGTTCACAAATAGCGACTTTATAACCTTTATCAATTAATTTATCTAAATAACTTTTATAAGCATGATAAGGAATTCCGCACATAGGTACTCTTTCTTCTAAACCGCAATTTTTACCAGTTAAAGTTAACTCTAATTCACGACTAGCTAAAAGAGCATCTTCAAAAAACATTTCATAAAAATCTCCTAATCGAAAAAAAATAATAGTATCTTCATATTTTTCTTTAATTTCTAAATACTGTAACATCATTGGAGAAATTTTAGTTCTATCTACATCACTTCGTAACATGACTATCACCTCTTTGGAAACTCAATAATTTTAGCAGGCTTTTTGTAATTAGGAATATCAAGAGCTTCTACTTTTTCCATAAATAAATTACTAATCACTTTGGTATTTTGTATATCCATCTCTTGATAATAATCTTGATAAGCAAGAGTTAAATTAAAACATAAATCTTGGAATCTTTTCATACCAACCTCACCTCTTTCTAAAATGACATAATACCTACCATCTTCTTTTCGATAAATAAGAGGAGAAGTGTCATAAATTTGAGAAGAAAACTCACCATGATATCCAATAAATCCAACTAATTGAGTAGCTAGAAAATGATGTACATTAGGATGTTCAATTATGATATTTTGAGTAAAAAAAGCTAAATGATGCCAATCCTCTTCAATTAACTCCAATTTATCAAAAAAGCTAGTAATTTGTCTTGCTTCTTGAAAAGAATATAATGCCAATTTATTGTTAGGTGATACTAAAAATAAATAATCGTCATCTTCCGTTTGTTTCATTTTAAAAGGAATATTTTCTTTATTATTAGTTGAAAATACACATTGGTATTCTCCATTTCTTTTTTGAAAATGATAAAAATTTGAATTTTTTTCCTTTGGCTTTTTTAACTCTAATAAAATATTATTACGATCTTGAGAGCAAATATATGAAATTAGCATTTGTGTTAAAAGAGGAGTAATCGGTTTACCATTCCTATCTACTAAACAAAAATATTTTTTCATTCCCCAACAAAAATTAACCCAATAACTATCACCAATACGATTATCTGGACCAAGATAAGTAGTCATTGTTTTTCCATCATCAAATTGCACTATTATTTTTCTTACTTCTTCCATATATATGCTATCTCCTAATTCGTTTTAATCATTATTATTATAACATTTTTCTTAATAAAAAAAAGAAAAACCTTGATTTTAAATAATAATTTAAAAAAAGACTTGAAAAAAATCTTCTTTATTTTCAAATATTTACTTAGTTGCAGCAGCTACCTCTTTTAAACGAATAAGTGCATCGTAAAAAGTATCTACTCCTATAATTTTAATATCATAATGATATTTTTTTTGTAAAGAAATACACTCTTGATAATTTTCACCATTAGGTACTAAAAAAATATCAGCTTTATCATCAACAGCGCCTTTTAATTTATACTTTACCCCACCAATACTGCCAACATTACCATCACTATCTATCGTACCAGTACCAGCGATCTTCAAGCCATTACTAATATCTTCTTCTATCAATTGATTATAAATAGCTAGTGTTACCATAAGACCACCACTAGGACCAGATTCACTATCAGAAAAAGAAAAAGTAATTTTAGGATTAGTTTCATAATCATAGATAGTAGTAATAGATAAACCAAATAACTTTTTATGATCTTTTTCCATGACTGTAATATATTTATCAGTAACTTTATCACCTTTTCTTATTTTTACTACTACTTGATCACCAACTTCATGTTCCATCAAAAGATTAGTTATATCCTTAATAGAATCTATTTTTGTATGATCAATTTCTAAAATATCATCTCCTATATTTAAATCTGTATGACTATCTGGATCAATATACATAACATACTGATGCGTATCAATAATATTAGTTTCTTTAGAAGCAGTATGATAAGCAAGAAAAATAGCATTTTGATTTGCTTCTTCTAAATAAATCTTATCGCGTTTATAAATATCTTCAATCTTTTCTTCCTGATTTAGAGTAACTTCCTCTTTGGATACTAAATCCCAATTATTTATCACTTTAGCTAAAAAGTATGTCGGCAAAGTAGCATTTATTTCTTCTACATAACACATGTAAAAACTACCTGAAGTGAAATTAGCATGATCAACAGAAATTTTATCCAACGCATTCATTGTCCCTCCCCCAGTATAAATACAATAAGGAAGCGGATAAACCATAGTAGTAATGAAAACTAAATAAAATAATAAGGGCAAATAATTTTCTTTGATAAATTGCCTTAATTTAGCATATATTTTATTAATCATAGAATCATCCCTTTTAATAAATTATAACACGAAAGAAAGTGTTTTATGAATAAAAAGATATCTTCTTTAATAATGATTTTATTTTTATTATTGATTATTATTTACATGATTACTTGTTCAGAAGAAGTGGTAGAAAGTGTTGCTTTTTCTATTTCTATTTGGAAAGACAATCTTTTTCCGACATTATTCCCCTTTTTTGTAGTATCTAATCTTCTCATGCAATATGGTTTTGTTGATATCATTGGAAAAATATTAGCCTATCCTATGGAAACAATTTTTCATTTACCGAAAGATACAGGATTCGTATTGGCAGCTAGTCTATTTTCAGGATTTCCCAGTGGAGCGAAATATACAAAAGATCTAGTCAGTCAAAACAGGATTACCAAAGAAGAAGGAGCTAGACTTTTAACATTTACTCATTATTCCAATCCTTTATTTATATTAGGAATGATTGGAAGTATCTTATTAAATAATAAAAAAATAGGCATTCTTATTTTAATTTCTCACATAACTAGTGGTTTAATAGTAGGTTATTTATTTAACTACAAATATCGAAATAAAAACTGTAAAACAAACCACTCTAATAAGCATATTCCAAATAGTCAAAAAAACTTTGGTGAATTATTAACCAGTAGTATTTTTGATAGCTTAAATACCATGTTTTTATTATTAGGCATTGTTACAATTTTTTTAATTCTTTCTACGATTTTAAATCAAATCATATCATTACCACCAATACTAAAAATAATTATGTCCGGAATATTAGAGATGACACAAGGCATAAAAATGGTTAGTAATATCAAAATGAATAATCTAATTCAAACAATATTAATAACTAGTATGATTTCTTTTGGAGGCCTTAGTGTACATATGCAAGTAATTGGAATCATATCAGAACAAAAAATAAAATACAAACCATTTTTCATAGCTAGAATATTACATGCACTCTTAGCTAGTGGTATTGTATTTATTTTATATCAAATTTTTATTTAATTATTCGTACTGGGTTTTCTCATTATAAGCAAGAATATGAATCCCAAAATCTTCTGAAAAATCAATATGTGAAATATAAACATCTATCGAGTAAAGAGTAACTAAAGTACCATCTTCCAACATCATAGAATCTCTACCTAAAATATTACTATCTTGGATTTGAATCATTTGAAAATCAGAAAGACTTCTTCCATCTGGAATAGTAGTTGGTAAAGAATCATTTAATGGATATTTTATTCCATCATAATATACAAACTTATTCTCAATACTTTCTCTACTATTATTATCAACAATACTCGTTCCAAAAATTTTACTAGAACCATCCATAAAAACAATATTAACACAACTATTTAAGTAACTAATTGTTTGACATTCTCCATCATAATTCATTTCTTTAACGCCTTTTTCTAAAATATCATCTTGAATAGCTTTCGTCAAAGTATTTTTAAAAGTATTCATATCCATTTTTTCTAAACTAATACTAGCTTTCAGGCGATAATTTAAAGCAACTGAAACCATTCCCACAACCATAACCATAATCAAAGAAAAAGTTAACACGATTTCAATGATACTCATACCTTTATTATCTAATCGCATTTTAATCACCTAACCTAACAACTCTTTTGATACCTCAATAACAGGCCTTACTCCAATATTTGTATGATCTGTTATAAAAGCAGGAGCTATTTTTTGATACTGAATAGTCCAAGCCATTTCGGTATTAGATGGAACCATATTTGCCATCCAATATCCTTGATTACCTGTTAAATTTTGAAATAAAAAGGAAGCAGAACTATTTGTCAATAAAATAGAAAATAAATTATTATAATTGAAATAATCTGCATCTATTTGACTACCTAAAAGAGCATAAATATCATTAGGTTCCAATAGCCTAGCTCGGTATCCATTATAAGAAATAGTATATCCATTTGAAGATACATACTGTGTAGAATTTGTAAAAGGAGCTACATTATTCCAATTTGTAGTATTATCACTTAAAACCTTCAAAGCAGAATTAGGAAGCCCTGTAGTACCTGTACTATTAAAAGCAGTAACTGTACCAACATTTCTATCTAATATTAAAGTTACTTTCTCTTCTAAAGAAGAACTATTTTTTAAGACATAAAAATTCATTTTAGAGCCACCAACAATAGGAGAAAATTGTACCAATTCACCAACATTATAACGTTTATACAATCCATCAAAAATTCCTAAATTTACATACTTTAAAGAATTACTTTGATCAATATTTGGAACTGTTCTGGTCAAAAATAAACGATACTTACCAGCTACTTTACTATGATCTTCTGTATCATAAAAGGTATCAATATCTGGAATAGTAGAAATATAATCTTTAAAACCACTAAATTTTCCAGAATCAAAAAGTTCATTATTTTTAACCTCATTTCGAAAATCTTTAATATCATACTTAGTAATAAATATATAGTCATCTTCTGAAATATCAAGAAAATCTTTAATAAACAAACAATAATCACTGTTTTTATAAACATTGATATTACTACAATCAGTAATATCTAAATAAGTATGATTAGCAAGATAAGAATCAATATAATCAGTATTACCATAGCGTAATAGTGTCTTTTTAAATAAATTGCTAGCATATACACTATCGATATCATCATAATTTTCCATTGCTTCATATTTACCAATAGAAGGAACTAAATTTTGATAAACTAACATAAACAAAGTCATAATAAATAAGGTAACAACTAATGTTTCAACTAAAATAAACCCCTTTTTATTCAACAATTTCATAAAATTCACTATCCTTTATTGATTATATATTAAAATTATTATATAATAGTTTTGGATAAAATACTAGAGAAAAGAATAAAGTTGAGGGAAAATTATGATAAATTATGATGTTGAAAAAACGCCAATTGTAGATTTGGTGAATAAGATTATTATTACAGGAGTAAAATCAAGAGCTTCAGATATTCACTTTGATCCAATGGAAGATGGATTAAAAATTAGAATGCGTATTGATGGTGATTTGAGAGACCATACCATTATTCCTAAATCAGCAGAAAGAAATCTGATTACTAGAGTAAAACTAATCTCTGGTATGAATATTACTGAAAACAGATTACCACAAGATGGCGCAATTAAAGGAAAAATAGATGATTTAGAATTAGATATGCGTGTTTCTGTTTTGCCAACGAATGAAGGTGAAAAAGCTGTTATTCGTATTCTAGATTATAGTATGAGTTTAAATGGAATCGAAAGCTTGGATTTTTCTAAAGAAAATTATGCCAAAATTGAAAGAATGTTAGCAGTACCAAATGGTATTATCTTAGTAACAGGTGCTACTGGATCTGGTAAATCAACAACTACCTATTCTATGTTACAAAGATTAAACAGTGAAGAAAGAAATATTATCACAGTAGAAGATCCCATCGAAATGAATATCGAAGGAATTAATCAAGTACAAGTTAATCCTAGTATTGGCCTTACATTTGCGAATGTTCTTCGTTCCATTTTAAGACAAGATCCAAATATTATATTAATTGGTGAAATTCGTGATTCTGAAACTGCTCAAATAGCTGTCCGTGCCTCTATTACAGGACATTTAGTACTATCGACTATCCATACCAATAATTCTTTAAGTACCATTGAAAGACTACTAGATATGGATGTAGAAAGATATTTACTATCTAGTGCTCTAGAAGGTATTATTTCTCAAAAACTAGCAAGAAGATTATGTACGCATTGTAGACATTTAAGACCAACTACTTCATTTGAAAAAAAGGTATTTAAAACCTTTTTAAATAAAAATGTTGCTGAAATCTGGGATACTGGTAACTGTGAAGAATGTAATAATGGTTACCATGGTAGAATTGCTATTCAAGAAGTTTTATTAATTGATGAAGAGCTAAGGGATAAATTAAGTAATGAAAATTTAAAGAAAGAAGACTTAAGAGAAATAGTTTATGGTCAAAACCATACTATCACTCTACTACAAGATGGTCTTGACAAAGTATTAAAAGGATATACGACTTTTGAAGAAATTTATAAATTAGTAGAAATAGAAGATGATTTAGATACACAAATAGCAGAAAATTATACTACAAAATAAAAGTACTTTATATTATGTAAAGTACTTTTATTTTTTTTGCATTACTATTTTCAAAATATCTTGATTAATTTCTTCAATACTCCTTAAATGATTTCCTTCTGCGCAATCAATTACACTCCAATTATATAGACTAGATAGCTCTATATAGGTTTTCTCTGCATTTTTTAAATGAGTTTCATTTTTTTCATTTGCATCTAAAAAAGGTCTATTTTTTAAAAGTTCTTTGTTCAAAGCATAAGGAACATGTAAAAAAATCGTTAAATCAGCTTTAGGAAGATCCAATAACCAATATTCTAATTTATCAATCCATTTAAATAAATTAAATCTTTCCTCTGCATTTTCTATTTTAGAGCCTTGATGAGCCATATTCGAGCTAACATAACGATCTAAAATAACATAATAGCCATCTTTTAAATAAGCATCTATTTGTGAAAAATTATATTTTCTATCTGCTGCTAAATATAAACAAAAAATCTTAGGATCTAATTGAACAGGTCCCTCTGGAAAAAAAGAATCCCCATTTTCTTTTCTTCCCAACAATGGACCCCCTACAATTTTTCCAGTAGGAGTATCATACATAGGAAAAGAAAAAGTAATTGCTTTTATCCCCATAGCATTCAATTTTTTCACTAATAATTTACTTTGCGTATTTTTACCAGAACCATCTGTTCCTTCAATAACGATTAGTTTGCCCTTCTCCATTTTTATCACCTAATATACAATATCATTATCCTCAAATTGAACATCTAAAAATTTTCTACTTGCTATATAATCACATAAATGAACAAAATTTTGAAATTTATCTTTAGGAATTGGTAAAATTTCTTCTTTAGTATATGGATGCTTATTCCATGGACCCATATGTGTTTGAATCACTCTACATAAAAAAGAAACATCTTCATCATTCATTTTCAATTTATCTTTATTTTCATAAATAAGCTTACTAGCTAATAAAGGATGATCCGCTCTAGTATATTCTTCTTTAGGAATTCCACATTTTACTCCATCATGCATAATTAAAGCTATCAACATCAAATCTTTTTCACGAGAGGTATATTTATCACCAATACAAGAATCAGAAAGTAGCTCATAAGCAATTCTAACCGCTACTTTAGTATGGCGTAATAAACCTCCTACTCCTAATGAAAAAGCCGGATGATACTTTGAGGTAGAAGAAGCTGCTATTTCAAAAAAATAATCTGGAAGGCACTCTACTAATATTTTTAAATCTTCAAGATAATCTACATTTTTAATATATTCAAATTCTTTTTTAAAACAATCTAATTTATTTATCTGCTCTATCATATTTATTCTACACCTCTAACATCCTATCAATATTATTATACAACAAGAACAATTGTTTGACAATTAAATTAAATAAACTTTATCAAAACTTCGTTAGAAAGATACCAATATTTAGGATTTAAATAATAATTTGTATCCGTTTCTAACAAGATATGATCATCCAAAAGTGATTGAACTGCAAAATATTCTATAAAATCCATTCCAAACTGTTTTAAAAAATTCTCCTTATGTACTCCATAAATAGTACGAAGTCCCAAAATAGCACAATTAGAAGCAGAAAGACTAGAAGTGATAAATTCTTGCTCATCGATATAGTTTCCAGATAAATATTTTTTAATATTTTTAGTATTAGTATATCGATAATTTCCAATATATCCACTAGCACTTAATCCAAATCCATAGTAATGTTCATTTTTCCAATACGTTAAATTATGCTTAGAACAATAGCCTGGTAATGCATAATTACTAATTTCATAATGAATATAATGATTTGCTTTTAATTTATTCTCGATAATACGATACATTTTCTGATCTAATTCTGGATTAATAGGTCTTACCTTCTGAATAAATAGCTTGGTATTAGGTTCAATCATCAAAGAATAAGTAGAAATATGAGGAACACCTAAAGATAAAAAAAATTCCAAATCACTTTCCAGCATTTTAATTGTCTCATTAGGAACAGCATAAATCAAATCAATATTAATATTAGTAAAATATCGTTTAGCTAAATTAATTTTTTCTCTAATTATTTTAGTATTATAATTTCTACCCAAAAAAGACAGAATACGAGGTTGAAAGGATTGAATACCAATACTAAGACGATTGACGCCATACTTTTGAAAAAGAATCATTTTTTCTTCTGTTAAATCTAAAACATTGCATTCAATTGTAAACTCTAAAGAAGGACTAACATTTAATATTTTTAAACCTTGCAATAATTTATTGAGCATTGTTGGAGACAAACAAGATGGTGTACCACCACCAATATATAGTGTATCAATAAGGTCATGGCAATATTTCTCTTGAATTTCTTGTAATAAAATATCAAGATATTTCTCAACTAAAATATCTTGATAATAAAACTTACAAAAATCACAGTAACTGCAAATACTACTACAAAATGGTATATGAATATAAACAGAGCTTATTTTATTTTCTTCTTCCATAATGCGAACCATTACTTGATTGTTCTGATGATTGATTCAATGTTCTTTGTTTAAATTGAAAATTTTGATTAGCAAATTTTTCTTCAGGTAACATATTTTTTTCTTTTAATCGTTGTCTAGCAAGAAAGACACGAACATTATTCTCTAAATATTCCTGTTTTTCTAGTCCTAAATCAAAACCAATCCTTTTGGCTCTAACTAAATAATCTATATCCTTTTCAGTAGTAGGAATCAATCTATGAAGGTCTATTTCAGTAAACTTCTTTCCTTTTTCTGCTGCTTTTTGTTTAATGTATTGTTGCAAAATTTGACATCTATGATAAATGGATAATTCATCTGAATCTTTAAAACTTAATTTGGGATTGCCACTTACTCTTTTAGCATATTCAAAAAGTGGTAGTACATATAATTGATTTAATAATTCAAACTTTGCTAACTCAGCATTCCTATCATGTAAAACAGGTATTTTTCTAATTTCATTAGGAGATTTTCCAAAAAGTTTTAATTGCTGAAGTTTTAAATTCTGTTCTTCTTCTTGGATTCTTTGTTCTTCTTTTTGCATTTGTTCTATTTCTTGTAATAATTCTTGAATCTCTTCCTCACTTAAAAGTCTTCTTTTTCTAGAATTCACATCTTGTTCTTCTTCCTGCAATTTTTGCGCTTCCTCTTGAATTCTTTGTTCTTCTTTTTGCATTTGTTCTATTTCTTGTAATAATTCTTGAATCTCTTCCTCACTTAAAATTTGAAATTCTCTATTTTCCATATGTATCCTCCATTTTTAATACGGCTAAGAATGCTTCTTGTGGTACTTCTACTCTACCAACTTGTTTCATTCTTTTTTTGCCTTCTTTTTGTTTTTCTAATAATTTTCTCTTTCTAGTAATATCTCCGCCATAGCACTTGGCAAGAACATTTTTTCGTAATGCTTTAATATCAGTACGGGCTACAACATGATTTCCAACAGAAGCTTGAATAGGTACTTCAAACATCTGCCTAGGAATCAATTCCTTTAAAGCCTCGACAATTTTCTTTCCCCTATTATATACAAAATCTTTATGTATAATAATACTTAAAGCATCAACTATAACACCATTTAACAAAATATCCATCTTAACTAAATTACTTTCTTTATATCCAATCAATTCATAATCAAATGACGCATATCCTTTGGTATAGGATTTTAACTTATCAAAAAAATCATATACAATCTCAGAAAGAGGCATTTCATAATGAATATTTACTCTTGTCTTATCTATGTAATCCATATTAATATAAGTACCTCTCTTACTCTGACATAACTCCAAAATAGGACCAATATATTCACTAGGTGAAAAGATATTTGTTTTTATATAGGGTTCTTTAATACTAGCAATTTTTTGTCGGTCTGGAAGTAAACTTGGTGAATCAACCATAATAATACTTTTATCTGTTAATTCTACTTCATAAATAACACTAGGAGAAGTAGCAATAATTTCAATTCCAAATTCACGTTCTACACGTTCTTCAATAATCTCCATATGTAAAAGTCCTAAAAAGCCACATCGAAAACCAAATCCCAGTGCTTGAGAAGTCTCTGGTTCAAAAACAAGAGAAGCATCATTTAACTTTAATTTTTCTAAGGCATCTCTTAAATCATCAAATTTATTTTCTTCAATTGGATAAATTCCACAAAATACCATAGATTTCATTGGTTGATATCCAGGTAAAGGTTGTAAGGCTGGACGATTTTGAGTAGTTACCGTATCCCCTACTTTAATCTGAGAAATATCTTTAATACTAGCAGCAATAAATCCAACTTCTCCAGCAATTAAAAAATCTTTTTTAATTTCCTTCGGTGTCATCACCCCAACTTCAACGACATCATAAGTAGCTCCTGTTTCCATTAAACGAATGGTATCACCTGTCTTTAAAGTGCCTTCCACAATACGACATAAAATAATAACACCACGATATGGATCAAAAAAACTATCAAAAATTAATGCTTGTAAAGGATTTTGTTGATCCCCTTTAGGAGGTGGTATTCTCTGAATAATAGCACTTAGTAACTCTTGAATTCCTTCCCCAGTTTTCGCACTTGTATAAATAAATTCATCGGAAGAAAAACCAACTGTATTTATTAATTCTTGCTTTACTAATTCTGGATTAGCATTTGGCAAATCAATCTTATTAATAACAGGAATAATCGTTAAATCATGCTCAAGGGCTAAATATAAATTTGCTAAAGTTTGAGCTTCAATTCCTTGAGCAGCATCCACAACTAATAGAGCACCTTCACAAGCAGCTAAACTACGGCTCACTTCATATGAAAAATCCACATGCCCTGGTGTATCTATCAAATGAAGAATATAATCTTTATTTTGATATTGATAAGAAAGTTGGACAGCATTTAATTTAATGGTAATACCTCTTTCTCTTTCAATATCTAGAGAATCTAAAGTTTGTTCTACTAATTCCCTTTTTTCTAAAGTACCTGTTTCTTCTAATAGTCTATCAGCTAATGTGCTTTTTCCATGATCGATATGAGCAATAATACAAAAATTGCGAATATTTTCCTGTTTCATTTTAACACATACTTTCCAAAAAATATTATAACAAAAAAAATATTATTTTAATAGTATTTAAAAAATTATTTTAATTTCAAATGTAAATGCTAATTATTTTACTTAAATACCTTATTTTATTTCCAATCATAAAACAGTTACTATCTTAATTATTTTGTAATAACTATTTCTACAAATTTTCTATAAAAAATGCCAAGCTATTTTCAATTATAGAAACAAAGTAATCGCTAATAATAAGATTCCTAAAAAAATACCTCCATATGTTATTTTTTTATCATCTGTATGGATGATTTTAGGAAATAACTCCATTATCAAAATATAAATTAACATTCCAACTGTTAAAGTTAAAGAAACACTTTCTAACAAGTCAATCATATTAGATAAATGGAAGAAATAAACAAACAATCCACCAACAAAAGTAGAAAGAGAAATACCTAAAATAATTAAAATTGTCTTTTTTCTATTTTGAGTTGCTTTATAAAAAGTAGAAGCAATCACCATTCCAAGAGGAATATTATGAAGCCCTACTCCTATACAAGCTAAAACCCCAGCCTTAAAATCTGATGTAATTAATAAATAAATAGCAATTCCTTCTACAATATTATGAATAACTAAAGCAATACTAGAAACCAATCCAATATGTTTGAAATTTCTTTCATCATCTTTTTGAGTAGAATAATCATCTTCATGATCTGGTATAAAACAATCCAATATTTTTAAAATTAAAAAACCAATGGTAGATCCAATTACAATATATAAAAAATTATAAATCAAATTGCCACTATCAATCAATTCATACACTTCTGGAAACAAATCAACAATAATTAGCATGGCCATAACACCAAAAGCCAAACTAATTGAAAATTGAACAAATCGATCATTATTTTTAGATAGAAAAACAATAACTGATCCCAATATAATAAAAATTCCTAAAAGAAATGTAAATAATAATCCCATCTTATTCTCCTATTTTATTAAAGTATAAACAATCACAATAATTCCAAGTAAAACACGATACCACATAAACAATTTAAAATCATGCTTTTTAATATAACGAAGTAAGAATTCAATACATAACAAGCCTGAAATAAAAGCAACTCCTATTCCAACAATAAAAATACTAAGATGACTAGTAATAGCAGTAAGTGTTTCCACATCAAAAATTGATAATACTACAGCACCTAAAACAACTGGTGCAGATAAGTAGAAAGAAAACTTAGCAGCATCCTCACGTTCTAAATTTAAACCCCTCGCAGCAGCAATAGTTGTTCCACTTCTACTAAATCCTGGAATTAAAGCAAATACTTGACTACAACCAATTAAAATAGCATCTTTAAAAGTCATTTTAGAAAAGTCTTTATTTTGCTTAGAATATTTATCTACTAAATAAATAATAATACCCATAATAATTAAAGCACTACCAATTAAACAAAAATTATTTCTAATAGCATCTTCAATAACATCTTCAAATAAAACACCCGCAATAGCTGCTGGAATGGTAGCTACTACAATATACCAAAAAAGTTTACCTTCTTTAGTTTTAACACCTTTTGTAACACCTGCTAATACCATATTCCAAAAATCTTTAAAAAAGTAAATTGCTATCGCAAGCAAAGTTCCAAAATGAAGAGCAATATCAAAAGCAAGAGCTAAATCACCACTCACACTATGAATCCCAATTCCAAATAAATCTCTAAATATAATCAAATGTGCACTAGAAGAAATAGGTAAAAATTCTGCAATTCCTTGAATAATTGCTAAAATAATAACTCCAATATCCATTTTATTTCTCTCCTAACTTATAGCCAATTGCTATACCTAATACTAAAAACACAATACCTATTATTACCTGTGGTAAAGAAAAAGTAATAATACCTATTTCATGAAAAACAGAAACAGGAATTGCTAAAATACTAGCAATAATAAAACCTATTACACCAAAAAAAGTTTTCTTTTCATATTTAGCAAGTAACCATTCAATCAATTTGGCAACAAGTATAATCCCAATTACTACACCTACTCCAAAAAATAAAGCAATAAAAATATTTGGAAAAATATTTTCAAAATGAGTTAACTCTTTTACAATATTAATAATAGGTAAATAATATCCTAGCAACATAAGTACCAAAGAACCACTCACACCAGGAATAACCATTGTAGCAGCAGCAATCATTCCAATAACAGATAACCATAAATAGCCAAATACACTTAAATTATCTAATTTAGCACTACCAAAAGTACCACCAAATATTTCTTTAGAAAATGCTAAAATTATAACAAAACTAAAAGTCACAAACATAATAGTATAGCTAGAAATTTCTTTCATTTCCTTTGTATTTTTCACTTTACTAATAAGCATTGGAATTCCCCCAATAACTAATCCCATAAAAAATAAAGTAGTGGGAATAGGATAATAAGTAAAGCAATAAGATACTACTTGACTCATTGTTAAAATAGATAAACCCATACCTAAAAAAACAGGAATGAGAAATCGAATATTATCCTTAAAATTAGAGAAAAAATGACTAATGGCACTAATAAACCTTTCATAAATTCCTAAAGTTAAAGCTAATGTTCCACCACTAACACCAGGAATAATGTTAGCAATTCCCATAATAAATCCTTTAACGATTAAAACAACATTTTTCATATACTCTCCTTTTTAATAATCTAGTAGCATTATATCACATTTATTCCATTATATTAAACATTTTTTATAATTATAAAGAAAAAAGAAAAGTTCTCTTTTCTTAGCGAATAACATCCATAACAGCTGGAACAACTTGTTTTTTTCTAGAAACAACACCATCAATATAAGTACCTTGCTGTAAATTTTCTATTTCAAAAGCATCCCCTATAATTTCACTAGCATTATCCGTATAAAGTAAATAACTACCATTACGAATAATATCGGTAATCACTAATAACAGAATACGATAATTTCTATCATGAGCAATTCGATTAATATATTGAATATATTCCTCTTTTCTAGATAAAATAGTATCAATATCCAAAGTAAAGACTTGACTAACGGCAAAACTAAGATCTTCTTTTGAAAACTCTTTCATATCTGCACATACAATTTCTTCAATACTTTTCCCTTTTAACGAAGTTCCTTCTTTAAACATATCTAAAGCAAACTGATGATAATTAATTTCTAAATCTTGAGCAAGTTGTTTAACTACTTGAATATCTAACTCTGTGGTAGTAGGACTAGTTAATGCTAAAGTATCTGATAAAATTCCAGCTAGCATTAACCCTTTATTTTGTTTAGGTATTTCTATTTTATTTTCTTTATACATTAAATAAATAATGGTATTCGTACACCCTACAGACATATTTCTAAAATTAATTGGATTTTTAGTAGAAATATTTCCTATCTTGTGATGATCGACAATTTCAATAACTTCCGCTTCTTCTAAGCCATCAGCACTTTGTTCAAATTCATTATGATCAACTAATATTACTTTTTTACGACGCTTATCCTGTTCTGTAATTTCTGTAATACGAATCAATCCCTTACATATATCATTTTTACCAATAATAGGATAGTTATTATGTTTTAACTTCCCTGTTTTCACTAAAAAGTCATCATAATAAGTATTCTCATCAAAAGTATAAGGACGATCCGTAGGAATAACGTTTTTTAAATAATTAGCAAAACCAATTAACTTGGTAGTATGAAAAGCATCAAACTTTGTGCGGATAATATTAACATGATTTTTCTTTGCCATTTCTAAATGCTCTTCTTTAATTTCACCATTTCCTACAACAATTAATAATTTTACGTGAGAAAGAACAGCATATTCTATAACACTATGACGATCTCCAATAATTAAAATATCATCTTTTTCTAATCGAATATTATTAATAATAGTAGTACTACGATAAGTAGCTGCCATGATATTTCCAATAATCTCATCATCAAACTTTAAAACTTGTTCACCTTCTAATGTATGCATAATATTATCATAAGAAGTATATAATTTCCTGAAATCACCACTAATTAAATCTTTAAAAATAGTTTTAACAGTAACCAAACCTACAAATTTTTTATTATCATCTACAACAGGTATACCAGTAATTCCCTTCTCTGTCATATAATGATAGGCTTCTCCAATAGAAATATTTTGATTTACATAATAATCCTGATGATAATTTAAATCTTTAATTTGAAGTTTTACATCTTCGATTAACATAGGAACATGAACCCCAAAATATTTTAAAACAAACTTTGTTTCATCATTTATTTCACCAAGTCTTACCGGTACAGCATTTATCCCTAGTTGATTTTTCAAATAAGATAAATTAATTGCACTAGTGATAGAATCTGTATCTGGTTTCTGATGTCCGAATATATAAACTTTTTCCATAATAAATTACCTCTTTCTAATTATAGAGCCATTATGATAGAATTATACAATAATTTACAATAATTTACAATTCCTAAAATTAAAAATATAAGAATTTAGTCATCATTATCATACTATCCATACTATCTATAAAAAAGATTGATGAAATAAATAACATCAAAGGAAAAGAAAAAAACAGATTCTTCATTCATATCCCATAATAAAAAAAACTAGAAAAATTCATTCTAGCATCTTACTAAATTTCTAAGTCTTTTTATTACTTTTTTTTCAATTCTGGATATATATGATTGACTAATTCCTAACATATCTGCAACATCTTTTTGCGTCATTTCCTTATGTCCCATTAATCCATATCTTAAAATAATAATTTCTCTATCACGAGAATTTAATTTATTAATTTCGTCCATCACTAAATTCTTTTCAGTTTCATGTTCTAAATTTTTAGTTACAATATCTGGATCCGTTCCTAAAATATCTTCTAGTTTCAATTCATTTCCTTCTGGATCAAAGCTTAAAGATTCATCGATACTAACTTCCGTTCTGACTTTTTTATTTTTTCTTAAATACATCAAAATCTCATTATCAATACAACGTGATGCATAAGTAGCCAATTTAATATTTTTATCTTTAGAAAAAGTTTTAATTCCTTTAATTAATCCAATCGTACCAATACTGACTAAATCTTCCAAATCCACTCTAGTATTTTCATATTTTTTAGCAAGAAAAACAACTAATCTTAAATTGTGTTCAATTAACTTATCACGTGCAAATAAATCTCCATCTGCTGACATCATTAAATAATATTCTTCTTCATCCTTTGTAAGAGGTGGTGGTAATATATCAGTAGCCCCTACATAAAATAAAGTATTTACCCTACACATAATTTTTCCAACAAATAATAATATACTAATCATATATTTCCTCCTCATTTCATTATATGTTTATAAATCCAGTATAGAAAAATTTATCATAAAATTTTGTCGTTTCCTATTCTAAATAATCCTGATGTAAAATCATATTAACTCCCTCTATTTTCAAAGAATCGTTACTGAAAGCAATATAGGGTTTTAGAATTACTTTTTTTTGATCTAATACAATCTTATCTACTCTAATACATTTTAATAATCCATGATGTTCTAAAGTATCATAAGGAATCATAAGGGGATTTTTGATCTTAGGAAAATTAGGATCATAAAGCAAAATAACTGGTTGATGAAAATAAGGATCATATAATTGATTACCAGTGTCTAAATAAGCATTATAATGAAGAACTTTTTTTTGATAATATAAATCTACTTGATAATTACAGTTTTTAATAATTTTTAAAGTTCGATCTTGTTTCATATAAAAAACAAAAATAACTGGACTTAAGATTAATAATAAAATAAAATTAACACTAAAACCATTATGAAAAAAAGCAAGGCCTATATTTTGATAAGAAAATTCTAAATTTAAATAATAGAGAAAACCTCCTAAAACAATACTAATAAAATATAAATATAAGAAATTTTTAAAAAAATCTTTCGATGATGAAAAGCCAAAAGAAACACATAACATGATAAGAGAAATAATTATCTTCAATAAAAATAATGTAAAAGAATTAAGTTTGATAAATAAAAAAAAGATACTGAAGGCACCAACAAGAGCCCCTAGTAAAATACGATAACACTTTACGTTTCTTTTCAAAACTATTTTCACTGTCAATAAAAGTAAAAAATCAAACATAAAATTTAAAAAAAAGACTAGATCAAGATATATTTTCATAAATATCACCTAGTCTTATTATATTTTTTTTAGTTGAAAGAAATTGTTGATTACTGTTGAATAGAATATTTTTTTATTTTTGCTAATTTCTTTTCAATATTAGGAATAAAATTTTTATGATCTAAAGAAACATCATAATAATTTAATAATTCTTGTATAGTTATTTCATTGCTGAATAATTGAAAAAGTTTCTTTTGTAGAGTTTTAAAATCTATTAAATAATATTCCATTAAGATATCACTATACCAATCGGAAAGTAAATAATCATTGGCTTTTAAATTTAAAAATTGATAAACAAAATGATTATTGACAGATTCTTTTTCTAAATCGATATCTTTGAAGATATCTACTAAAATAGATAAATGTTGTTGATTTTCAAAAGCTCGAATGATTTCATCCATAATATGAATTGTAGAAATATTTAGTACTTTTTCCACTTGATAATTCGTTATTTTTTGCATCAAGATAGATAATAATTCCATGTAAATAATAGGAAAATTGGATAAATGGATTTTTTTCATCATTAAAGCATGCATTTTTTCATGATTAATAACACCTGGTGTATATTCATTAATATCTGATGATAATGCAATTTGATGCAAACGAATTTTTCCTTTTTTAGTAACTCGATATTCAAAATTAGCTGTATAAAAAGGAAAATCATCATGCGAATAAAGTAAACCATCATATTTCAAAATTGTTTTCCAATATTTTGGTAAAATAGATATAAAGGAATAATCAGCCAATTCCAAAACTGACTTCAAATCTAATTTTGTAGGTATAATTGGCACTCTATCCAAATCTGCTTTTAAATTGACATACTCAGTTATCAGTATCTCTAAGAGATTTTGATATCTAGATTCTTCTAATAAAATCCCTTTTTGCTCTATTCCCATTAATTGATATGTAGCTAAAACAGCGATAATATTCTCAAACATTTTTTGATCATAAGTAATATAATCATCTAACACCATAAACCCTCCAAATAAAAAAATGCTTATTCGGCATCTTTTTTTATTTCTTCTTTTCCTTTGTAGAAACCACATTTAGGACAAACTCTATGAGGTCTAATTGCTTCTCCACAGTTTGGACATTTACTAGTTCCAACTTGAGTTAAAGCATTGTGACTTCTTCTCATTCTCTTTCTAGTTTTTGATACTCTATGAAATGGAACTGCCATATTTTCACTCCTCTCCCATCATATCTTTTAGTTCACTAAAAGGATTGTTAGTATTTTGAATACTATCTTCACTGACTAATTTCCAGCCATCCCCTTGATATTCATTGAAATTTTCTACATGAGAAAGCTTCAAAGGAACTTCTAAAATAATATTTTGCCATAAAATTTCTGTAATATCAAGTATATTTTCATTATTTTTCAAAAAACTTTGTAATTCTTCCTCAATTTCACAAGAAAATGGATAGTCAATTGGTTCTAAACTAATAGAATCTTCTAATACCATCATTCCAGATAAATTTGCTTTCAAAATAAGTCCATTAGTAGAATTAGTTATTTTGCCTTTTAAAATTAAATTTTTGAAATCAATAATATCTGTTTTTTGATAATATTCTTTTGGTATGATTACTTTTTCATTAATTTCTAAAGAATCCTGTAAATGATTACTTAGATTGTGTAATTCTAATTTCATCAAATCACCACCACTGTTTCTAAATTATATAATAATTTTTATTATTTTTCAAGCAAATACTGAATAGTAACAACAGGAAAAAGCTTGTCAATTATCATAATTATCTTTATAATATTTAAAAGGTGATTACATGGAAATAGTTGGTATTATTTGTGAATATAATCCATTTCATAATGGACATCTTTATCATCTACAAAAAATAAAAGAAATCTTCCCTAATTCTCTTATTATATTAGTTATGTCTGGTAACTTTACTCAAAGAGGAATTCCTAGCATTATAGATAAATGGAAAAAAACAGAAATTGCTTTAGACTATGGGATAGATTTAGTAATAGAACTTCCCTTTGCATTTGCTACGCAGAGTGCTGATGTATTTGCCCATGGAGCTATTTCTATTTTAAAAGAATTAAAAGCAGAATATTTAATATTTGGTAGTGAGTGCAATGATATAGAAAAATTAAAAAGAATAGCTAACATCTCATTAAATGATGAATTATACCAAAAAACAATAAAAAAATACTTAAAAAAAGGACTAAATTACCCTACTGCTCTAAACAAAGCCCTTGAAGATCATCATCAAGAATGCATATCGACTCCTAATGATTTATTAGGTTTAAGTTATATAAAAGAGATTATCAAACAAAATACGAATATCATCCCTATTTCTATTCAAAGAACAAATGATTATCATGGTAATACCCTACAAACCATCTCTAGCGCAACTAGTATTAGAAATGCCTTACTAGAAAACAAAAAAATTGACTTTTCAGTTCCTATTAAAGTCAGTAAAATATTAGAAAATAGAATCTTTTGTCAAAATGATTACTTTCCCCTTTTAAAATATAAAATACAAACAACACCTGATCTAAGTATTTATCAAACAGTAGAAGAAGGTATTGATTTTAGAATTAAAAAATATATTAATGATGCTAAAAGTTGGATAGATTTGGTAAAAAAAATAAAAACAAAGCGTTATACATATAATAAAATTAATCGCATGCTTACGCATATCTTATGTAATTTTACCAAAGAACAGGCAAATAAATGGCAAGAAATTGAATACATTAGAGTATTAGGTTTTAATAACAAAGGACAGCGATATTTAAATCAAATAAAAAGAAAAATCAATCTTCCTATTATTACTACCTTTTCTAAAGGAAATAGCGAAATGTTAAAATATGAACAAATAGTTACCAATGTTTATTCTTCTATTTTAGAAGAAAATGAAAAAATCGAATTTATTAAGCAAGAGTATCAGCATCAACCAAAAAATAAGAGAAATCAATAAATAACGATTCTCTTATTTTTTCTTTTGAAATCTATTAATTGTATTTACAACAATTGGATAATCTTGTCCATATTGATCATAAGCAATTTTTCTTAATTGCATATCTGACTCTTGTTGCACACTATCACAATATTGTGAACTAATACTTCCATTAATAATAGAAATTAAAATTTGTGAATTTTCTTTATCAAATTTAATAGTTGAAGCAGCCAAAAATTTATCTTCTAAGAATATAGCATAAAAATGGTCTTGTTCGCCAACTGTAAAATCTTTATCATTCCATAAATGAATAGTTTTCATGTATGAGGATATTAATGGTGTATTAATACTAATCTTGCGTAAACCAATATTCTTCATTTGTTCGCCTCCCTTTAATTGCGTGTATTAGATTATATCACATTTATATGCAAACAGCAAATATTTTATGAATAATTTTTTAAAAAGAAAAAAATTGGGACTAACTCCAAAAGTAAAATAATTTATCATAGTATAATAAATAATCTATTTATTTTTCTGTATAATTGAAATTATTCCTAAAAAAAACTGTCTTTTAAATAAAGAACAGGTTTTTATCAACTATTTTTCTACTTTTATTGAATTTCTTCAATTTTCATAAAGTTTGTATGAGCATCATATGGAAAGCCGCCAATAACAGTTACAATATCACCAGGTTGTAAACTCATAATTTTTTTAGCTGCTTCAATTCCATCATGAACAATATCATCAGTATCAGAATAAACTGGTACTACTTTAGGATAAACGCCCCATTTCAACGCTAATCTACGCGCAACTTTCTCGCTTGTTACCGCTGCTACAATATAAGCATTAGGGCGAAGAGAAGAAATATCAAGTGCTGTTTTTCCAGTTAAAGTAGAAACCACTACAGCTTTAATAGGCAATTCATGTGTACTTTTGGCTGCACATTCAGCAATGGTATTATGAATAGCTGTTCCCTTTAACTTATATTCTCCTAAATTATATTTAGTAATTTTTTCTGTGCTATTACAAATATTAGTCATCATTTGAATTGTCTCGACAGGATAATCCCCTACAGTTGTTTCATCACTCGTCATAATAGCATCACATCCAGCTAAAACTGCATGAGATACATCAGTAACTTCAGCATTTGTTGGACGAATGTTTTTCTTCATACTAGTCATCATTTGAGTAGCCATAATAACACCAGTTCCATTAGAATGACAGATATCAATCATCATTTGTTGATATAAAGGTAAATTTTCAAGTCCTGTTTCAACCCCTAAATCACCACGAGCTACCATAATATAATCAGACTCTTCTACAATCTCTTGTAAATGATCCATTGCATATTGTGTTTCAACTTTTGATATAATTGGCATATCAGGTTTTCCATATTCTTGGCAAAGTTTTCTGACCTCAAGAATATCTTCTTTACTATTGACAAAAGAAATTGCTAGATAATCTCCATCCATTTCACAGGCATATTTAATATCTTCTTTATCTTGTTCTGATACATAATTAACATTTAATCTAATACCAGGAATACATACTCCACGACGAGACTTAATTACACCTCCGTTTACAATACGGCAAGTAACTCCTCCATCAGAATCACAGCTATCTACAATTAGTTTATAAAAACCATCATCTAGTAAAATTATACTACCAACCTGTAAATCTTTTAAAATTCCACGATAATTAAAACAAATTCGTTCATTATTACCTACCAAATCCTCATCAACAATACGAATAGTAGAACCCGTTACTAATTCAATTTGATCATTTTCAAAAGAACAAGTTCTAAGATCCGGACCCTTTGTATCATATAAAGTCGCAATGTTAGCTCCTAATTCTTCATTAGCTCTTTTAATTAAAGATTCATCTAATTTTCTTTCTTCTAAAGTTGCATGAGAAAAATTAATTCTTGCAACATTCATACCTGCTTCTACTAAACCTTTAAATTTATCCCAGCTCTGCGTAGAAGGCCCAATACTACAAATAATTTTTGTTTTTTTCATATTTTCACTCCTCTAATTTTTTTGCACTGTTTCATAGTAACATATTTTCATAAGGATTTCAATTTATTTTTTCTTTTTCTGACACTTTGGACAGTAGTAAGTTCCTCTTCCTCCAACTTTTATTTTTAAAATGGCAGTACCACAATTAGGGCAGGCTTCTCCTACTTTAGTATGAACATATAAATGATTTTGAAATAGACCAGTAACACCTTCTTCTGAGGTATAATTACGGATGGTTGTACCTCCTTCTTGAATAGCTTTATCTAAAGTGATTATCGTATTGGCAATGATTGATTTTAACTTTTTTTCTGTAATTGAATTAGCGGGTGTTAAGGGATGAAGGTGGGATAAGAATAAGATTTCATCATCGTAAATATTCCCAATACCGGTTATGATAGATTGATCTAATAATGCTGATTTGATAGGAATTTTCTTGTTTTTTAATTTTTCTTTTAAATATTGAGGGGTCAAGTTGGGATCCCATGGTTCTAATCCTAATTCAGAAAAGGGTGGCATTTCGTTGATTTTTTCTTTGGGAATTAATTTCATTCTTCCAAATTTTCTAACATCTTGAAAGTGTAATTCTTCTTTGTCATCGATTGTAAATACTACGTGATGATGTTTTTCTACTGGCACATTTTTTTCTCGAAAAAAGAATTTTCCTTCCATACGAAGATGTACTAATAGATAATCTTGGTCTAATTCTATTACGATCCATTTTCCACGAGTAGAAAAAGAATTCATGGTTTGATTTTTGATTTTACCAATGAATTCTTCTTTTGTTGGATAGTCAATAATAGCATCATAATATACTTTACAGTCTGTTATTTTTCGATTGAATAATCTTTTTTCTAATTTTTTGGTAACTGTAATTACTTCTGGTTTTTCTGGCATATGCTACTTCTCTCCTACTACTTTATTATATTTTCTTTTCTCCTAATTCTTTCTGAATATCTAGTTCAGAAGTTTGATTCTTTTCTAAGATAGCTTCTTGCTCCCAAAATTCTTTTTCTTTTTCTAAGAAAGCAATTTTTTCAGATGGTGTCATACTTCTAAATGATTCTTGATAGTTTGATAGGTGTTCTTCTTTCTTTTTTTCACAATCTTTTTCTACTTTAGATAATTCTTTATATTTTACTAGTGCTTTTTCTAATTCTTGTTTATCAATATTGATATCAATATCTGGATAGTCTTCTTTGAAATTTTTGAGAGACATTTTAAATAGAATCTTCTTTGAGCCAAATATTAAAAAGCATTCACAAAATCCTATCATTATCAAAGTTGTAATAATTCCTAGTGGAGTTGCACCTAATAGTTCTCCTATAATCAGTGCTAGATTTGGAGCATTAACTGTCACAGCTACCAAAAGAGCAACCCATATTGTAAATTGTGTCATATTCACATAGTCTCTACCTTTTTGTATATCATATAAATGACGATATGCATTATAGTTTTGATCTGTAATTTCTAATTTTTCTTCCATAAATTGTTTCTCTCCCCCTGTAAAGTATTTTCTATTATAAACTTTATATATTTTACAGTTTAATTATTTTTTCTTTTCTCCTAATTCTTTCTGAATATCTAGTTCAGGAGTTTGATTCTTTTCTAAGATAGCTTCTTGCTCCCAAAATTCTTTTTCTTTTTCTAAAAAAGCAATTTTTTCAGATGGTGTCATACTTCTAAATGATTCCTGATAATTCTCTAAATGTTCTTCTTTTTTCTTTTCAAAATCTTTTTCTACTTTAGATAATTCTTTATATTTTACTAGTGCTTTTTCTAATTCTTGTTTATCAATATTGATATCAATATCTGGATATTCTTCTTTTAATTTTTTGATTTGAAATTTTTTGTTAATACTTATGAAAGACTTAGAAATAAGTCCCCATCCAATAAATATCATAAATAGACTTATGGATATTCCAAATAATGCATTAATATTTGTTAAGAAATAACCTATTCCTAAAAACAAAATAGTTGATACTGTATACATTAGAACACCTAAGCCACAAAATAATACACTTTCCTTTGTATTCCTTGTTAGAATACTAGCAGAGTGTGCTTTAATAAAATATAAAGTATCATAGCCATCAAAATTTTCATCTGTGATTTCTAATTTCTTTTCTTCCATAAATAGTTTTTTTCCTCCTTGTAAAGCATTTCCTATTATACACTTTTCTTCATAAATATCAAGTGTTATTTTGCTTCATACCAGTCAGATCCAGTTTCAATATCTACCTTTAATGGTACATTCAACTGATAAGTATTTTCCATAATTCTTTGTACGATTTCTTTTACGGTATCTAATTCGCTGTTTAGAACATTGAAAACAAGTTCATCATGTACTTGAATTAACATTTTACTCTTTAGATTTTTCTCTTTAAATTCTTGGAAGATTTCAATCATGGCTTTCTTTAAAATATCAGCACTACTACCCTGAACAGGTGTATTTAAAGCAATTCTTTCTCCCTGTTGACGAATCATGTAATTTTTATTATTTAATTCTTCAATTACTCGTTTACGATTCATGATGGTTTTTACATAACCTTTTTCTTTAGCATCTGCAATTACCTCTTGCATATATTCTTTAATTCTTGGATAAGTATCTAGATAAGAATCAATAAAACTCTTTGCAGAGAGAATGTCAATTCCTAAATCTTCTGAAAGACCAAAACTACTAATTCCATACAAAATTCCAAAGTTAACAGCTTTTGCCGTTCTTCTCATATTTTGATCTACTTGATCCATAGGAATACCAAAAATATCAGAAGCTGTTTTCGCATGAATATCAGCTCCATGAATAAAAGCATCAATTAAGTTATCAGCATTCGCAAACGATGCAAATAAGCGAAGTTCAATTTGCGAATAATCACTTGATAAAATACAAGAATCTTTTTCCGGAATAAAAGCTTTACGAATTAATTTTCCTTCTTCGGTTCGAATCGGAATATTTTGAAGATTAGGACTAATAGAAGATAATCTTCCTGTTCTAGTTAGTGTTTGGGTAAAAATCGTATGAATCTTACCATCTTCCATAATCTCATTTATTAATCCTACTACATAATTGCTTAAAATCTTTGTTAACATACGATATTCTAATACTTTGTCTACAATCGGATAAGTTCCCACTAGTTTATCTAAAATCTCTTTACTCGTTGAATAATTATGATCCTTTATTTTTTTAGGATATGGAATCTGTAATTGTTCAAATAAAATAATTCCTAACTGTTTAGGAGAGGAAATATTAAATTCTCCACCAGCAATTTCATAAATTTCTTTTTCTAATTTTTGAATTTTTACTTCTAATTCTTTTCCTGTTTCTTCTAAATAAGTTCTATTTACTCGAATTCCCGTAAACTCCATATCTGTTAATACTTCTACTAAAGGCATTTCAATATTATGAAATAACATTAAAGATTGATCTTCTTTTAATTCATTTAAAAATTTGTCTTTGGTTTCATAAATAAAACGTGCTTTTTCTAAACAAACTTTGGCAATTTCTTCGATAGATGGTTCATGTGTTTTGGCACCTTTTCCAAATAATTCTTCATAAAAAGGAATTTGATATCCTTTATTACGTGCTAAATAGCTAATATCCTCTTTAATATTATAATTAAGTAGATAAGAAGCAACCATTAAATCATAGTTACATTCACTATAAAGAATATTATATTTTCTAAAAATATAAGATACTTTTTTTAAATCATAAGTAAACATTTCTTGATCATTTTTTAAAATAGTTGGATTTGTTACTAAGACATCAAAAGGAATAAAAATACTAGTATTTTCATTATAAATGCCTACACCATAAACTTTATCTTTATGATAATTCGTTCCAAAAATTTCTAGATATAAAGCATAGTCTCCTTCTATTTTAAAGTTCGTGATATCTTTCATAATTTCTACATGAATTTCTTCTTGTGAAGGAGTATTTTGATTTTCTTTTGCTACCATATTGGGATCAATATCTAATTTTTTTATTAAAGAATAAAATTCTAATTCTTCTAATAGTTTTACATATTCTAGAGCATGAATTCCATGATAATGAATATTTTCTAAATCAGTATTAATAGGGACATCACAATAAATTGTTGCGATATCATAACTCATATAGGCATTTTCTTTATCTAATATTAATTTTTCTTTTGTCTTTCCACTAATTTCATCAATATGTTGATATAAGTTATCTAGTGTCTGGTATTTACTAAGAAGAGAGATTGCTGTTTTTTCACCTATTCCTTTTACTCCCGGAATATTATCGCTGGCATCTCCCATTAAGGCTTTTAAATCAATCATACCAATTGGTTCTACTCCATATGTTTCTTTGAAAACTTTTTTATCCATACGAATAAAACCTGTTTGTTTTAGTAATTTCATATCTACTTCATCCGTAATTAACTGTAATAAATCTTTATCACTACTAATAATGGTAGCAGTAAAATCAGGATTATGATTTACTTCTTTCGCAAAAGTTCCAATAATATCATCTGCTTCATAGTTATCAATTTCGAAGTAATGAATGCCCATGGCTTCACAAATTTGTTTTGCAACTGGAAATTGTTGTTTTAATTCATCTGGAGTTTCACTACGTCCACCTTTATATGATTCATATTTATCATGTCTAAAAGTTTTCCCTTTATCAAAAGCAATCATAATATATTCAGGTTTTTCTTCGGCAATAATTTTATTAATCATATTGATAAAACCATAAATAGCATTGGTAGGAAATCCTTTGGAATTTTTCATAATATTTCCTGTATAAGCAGTTGCATAGTAGCTTCTAAATAATAAATTATTTCCATCTACTAAAATCACTTTTTTCATATTATCACCTAAAAAATATTATATCATAATCCCTTATTTTTTTAATGATTTATTTTAATCGAAGCACAATTGCTTCATTTTGTCTTTGATAATCTCCACTAATTTCTAAATGATTTACTCTTTGTGCCAAAGCATAAGTAAATACTGCTACTCCCACATAAATAAATACAACTAATTTAATATTTCTTTTCATAATATTACCTCTCTTTCTATAATTCAATTGTATATCAAACAGATGTTTGTGTCAAAAGAAAAATAGATTTATTTGAACATTTGTTTGACAGTTTACACTTTTTATGTTAAGATAAAAATAAATAAAGGAGGTCTATAATGGAAAGTTTAACAGATAGACAAAAAGAGATTCTAGATATAATCAAAAAAACAATTGCAGAAAAAGGATTTCCACCTACTGTAAGAGAAATTGGTTCTAAGGTAGGTTTAAATTCTTCAGCTACTACCCAATTTCATTTAAATAAATTAGTAGAAAAAGGCTATATAAAAAAAGATGCTTCTAAAAATAGAACCATCGAATTATTAGTACCAAACGAGTACTTAAAGACAGACGAAAAAGTTATTGAGGTACCTCTATTGGGAAAAGTAACAGCTGGAAACCCTATTGAAGCAATTGAAATGCCTGATGAATTTTTTTCCTTACCAGTTGGCTTAATTCCTAGTAAACAAGAAGTATTTACTCTAAGAGTTAGTGGTGAATCCATGATTAATGTTGGAATTTATGATGGAGATATTATCATTGTACAAAAACAAAATATAGCTAACAATGGAGATACAGTAGTTGCAATGACAGAAGAAAATACAGTGACTGTTAAAACCTTTTATAAAGAAAAAGATCATATTCGTCTACAACCGGAAAATGATTTTATGTCACCCATCATCTTACCAAATTGTACCATTTTAGGAAAAGTGATTGGTTTATATCGTAAATTTTAAAAAAAGAGAATACTCTCTTTTTTTATTTATTTATTTATTATATTATTGATGACATATGCGGCTATTTTTAATCCAGCAGAACTTGGAACAAAACTAGTAGAGCCAGGAACTCTATCATGAATTTTGATAGGAACCTCATTACTCCATAAAACAGGAATTTTGCCTTTTATTTTCTGATCATTTACCCATTTTCTTAAAACTTTAGCAAGAGGATCATTACTAGTCTTTCTAATATCATCAATTCTTAGTTTACTAGGATCTAATTTATTTCCTGTTCCCATAGAAGAAATTAAAAAAATATCAAATTTTAAACATGCCATAATGATTTCTCTTTTAGTAGTTACTGTATCGCAAGCATCTATTACATAATCAGGATGGTATTTAGAAATAATATCTTTTGTATTATTTTGATCTAAAAACAAATCTAAACTCATTACCTTACAATTCGCATTGATATCTAAAATTCTTTCTTTCATTACCTCTACTTTTTTTCTTCCAATTGTAGAATCTAAAGCAATAATCTGCCTATTTTTATTCGTAATATCAACAAAATCATGATCAATAATAATTAATTTTTCAATTCCACTTCTAACAAGTGCTTCTGTTACATAACCGCCTACTCCACCAATACCAACAATCATAACAGAAGTATTTTTAATTTTCTCCAAATTTTGATTACCAATTATTTTTTCTAATCTTGTAAACATCTTATCACCTATAAAAAAAGTCCAAAGGATCGATATGTCTAACGATAAAACCTGCACTTGTACAGGTGGGTGCTCGTACGCAATTTTCTAGGATTCCTTTACCAATGGAAAGGCATTCAACACAAATTGCTGATCGGATGCTCCCGTATCGTTCTAATTAGTCGGTTTTATATGTGACAAACTCGATTCCTCTAGACAATTATAGTATACCATAAAAATAATATTTTTATACTTTTTTTTACTTTATTTGACAAAAATATTTTATATAACATAATTTTTCTTTTTCATTTTATCAGGAGTAAAATTTTATCGAATTTTTGGTCAACACTTTCTCTTTTATACTGCATACAATACATTAGGTGATTATCATGTATTTTACCTATGAAAACATTACTCTATATTATGAAAAATTTGGAAATAAAGAAAAAAATATTATTATACTTCCTGGTTGGGGAGAAACAAGAAATACTTTTTCTTATATGATTGATTTTTTAAAAAACTATTTTACTGTATATATAGTAGACTATCCTGGATTTGGAAATAGTACTTTTCCAAAAAAAGATTTAACCATCTACGATTATACAAATCTAATTTATGAATGGATTCAAAATATCAAAATATGTGATCCTATTTTGATTGGGCATTCTTTTGGAGGTAGAATTATTATTACTTTATTAGGATATTATCATTATCCATTTAATAATATTATACTTATGAATAGTGCAGGTATTAAACCTAGAAGAACTATTTATAAAAAAATAAAAACAGTTACTTACAAATTATTAAAAAAAATAAAATATATAATACCAAAAAGATATAGAAAAAAATATCAAAATTATATTTTTTCTATATTTGCATCTAACGATTATAGAAACTTAGACCCCATGATGATGCAAACTTTTAAAAATGTAGTCAATGAAGATTTAAAGCCATATTTAAAATATATAAAGTCAAAAACACTATTAATATGGGGAAAAAATGATGAAGCAACTCCAGTAAAAGATGGCAATATCATGAATAAATTAATTCCCAACTCTGAGCTAATTATTATTGATAAAACTACGCATTTCACTTATTTAGAAAAACCAAATTTAATAAATTCTATTCTTTATGAACAATTAAAAGATGAAATAAATTTCAAAGATTAGATAGTTTAATTATAAAAGGATTGTACCTAAATAAAATTAGGTAACAATTCTTTTCATTTTTCTTGAATTCTATCATCATAATAATTTGACTTTTATGAATTCACTAAATGCTTTGATTTATCATCCTATATATAAAGCACTCTATAAAAAGTAAAAGGGACATTCGTCCCTTTTATTACATCATATCTTCAATGCTTTTTTCCATATTTTTAGTCATTTTTTTCATATCTTGTTTTAGTTCTTGAGCACATTTGGGATACATTTTTTTATAAGCACACCAAGCACCGTAACCACCAAGTGCCATTAATATAGCTGATCCAGCAACCATACTACTTTTCTTCATAATATCACCTCTAACTTTGAAAATATGATCAGTATATTTCTATACCATTAGTAGTATGATATTTTTTTTTAAAATTATTCACCTCGAATATTCTGAATTAACATTTCTTTTAAAGTAGTTCTTCTTAAATTTTCATCATTATTTTTAATTGCTTTTTCTAAAGCAGAAATTTCACCAATCAAATATAGTTTTTTCTTTACACGAGTAACAGCAGTGTAAATCAATTTTCGATATAGCATTTTACCATAATGATTCACAATAGGAATAATTACAGTATCAAATTCACTTCCTTGACTTTTATGAATACTAATAGCATAAGCATGTTTAAATTTTTGAAAATTAGCAGGAGTATATTTTATAATATTACCATCAAAATTAATATAAATTTCTTTCTTATTTCCATTACTAATCTTATCAATAGTACCAATATCGCCATTAAAAACATTTTCATCAGGCATATTAGAAAGTTGAATTACTTTATCATTTTCACGAAATATAACATTATTGATCATAATTTCCTTTTTAGACATTTTTTTGGAATTAAAAACATTTTGTAAAGAAGAATTGATAGCATCAATACCATTTAAAGTTTTATACATAGGAGCAAGTATTTGAATATCATTTTGACTTTTAGCATAATCTATAGAAATTTCCATTATTTTATCCATTACATTTGCAGCTGGTACTGGTAGAAAAATCAAATCTTCTTCTCTATTAAAAATACTAGTATCCAGCTTATCATCATTAATTTGATAAGCTAAATTGACAATATTAGAATTTTCTTTTTGGCGATAAAGTTCTTTTAAAACCACTACATTTAAAGATTCACTATTAATCATATCTTTTAATAATTGTCCTGGTCCAACACTAGGCAATTGATTAAAATCTCCTATTAAAATAATTTTTGTATCATATTTTAACCCTTTTAATAAAGAATCAAATAAATAAGTATCTACCATACTAAATTCATCAATAATTACTAAATCAACATCACTTTTATGATACTCATTAATGCCAAATTTATTATTTTCTTTATTCCATTTTAAAAAACGATGGATAGTAGATGCAGGTAATGAAGTAGATTCACTAATTCGTTTACTAGCTCTACCAGTAGGAGCTAATAAAGCAATCCTTTGAGCTAAAGCCTCATGAGATAATCGATTCATCTGTCTAAATAATTCACAAATTGCCTTTGTAATAGTCGTTTTTCCTGTACCAGGACCACCAGTTACAATCAAAAAATTTTTAATAAAAGAAAGTCTAATAGCATTCCGTTGTTCTTCATTATAATAACATCCAAAATATTCTTCTACTGAATGAATAACACTTTCCAATTTTTTATCTATATGATCATTAGCTCTCATCAAATACCCGCATCTTTTAGCAATATTTTGTTCAGCTTCATACATCTTCTTTAAATAATATTTTTCATTAATTTTAATAATTTTTAAATCCAATTCTAATTTTTCTAATGCATCCTGGAATTGACTATCTATTATCTCATTACCTAATAAACGAATTAAATATTCAAAAATTTCTGATTCTATTAAATAACTATGTCCATATAAATTACATACCTCATCTAAAATATATAAAATAGAAGCTTGAATTCTTCGAATATCATCTCTTAAAATTCCATTTTTTAACGCAATTGCATCTACTTTTTTAAAACCGATTTCTAAAATATCCTCCATCAATAAATAAATATTTTGTTCCAAAATTGTATTTGTTTTTTCTTTATATTGATTATAAATCAATAAACTATCTTTAGTAGAAAAACCAAGTTCACCTAATGCTACTATTGTTTTATAACTTGCCTCATATTGAGACAAAGTGTGATGTAAAATATCAATTTGTTTTTTAGTAATACCTGGTATCAAAAGTAAATTACTAGGATTTTCTAAAATAGTGTTTAATGTATCTTTTCCTAAATAAGAAACTATTTTCTCTGCTGTTTTTTCCCCTATTCCTTTAAATAGTCCACTACTTAAAAATTCAATCGTAGCATCTTTATCATCAGGAAGTACTCTTTCATAACTTTCTACTTGAAATTGCTTTCCATATTTTTCATGCTCAACTAAATGACCATAAAAAAGATACATATCATCCTCTGTTAATTCATGGAAATAACCTGTAAAAGTAATAGTATGATCAAGAAATTCTTCTAGTTCAGTGGAATTTGTTTCTCTTACTTTAAACAATCCAATACAATAACCAGTATCACTCCTAAAAATGGATTTTTTAAAATTACCTTTGATATAAACTGCCATTAACTTTCCTCCAAAAAAAATATCCCTAAGGATATTATACCAATATTATAATTATTTTACTTAATCATTTTCATGTTTTTTAGTAAAAAGTTCTAATGCTAGATTAGCTTCTTCTTGATCACTTAAACCAACTAAAAAAGTTTGATCATTTTCTTCTATTTCTTTACGACAACAAAAATCTTGAATATCTTCAGGATTAGACAAATAGACAAAGTAAATACCATTATATTCTATTTTATCAATTACATCATATTTTATTTGATTTTCTAAAACAACATGGCTATTATCTATCATGTTATCTACTCCTTTCTTTATATTCACTGATAACTTGATCAGTAGCAATGTTGATTGCATCTTGATCTTTTTCCGATAAATTTACAATTCCTTCATCAACTGGTAAATATTCTGTATTAACATCAAAATTATTATTACCCTGAAAATCATAAGAATGAGAATCTAATGTATCTTTAGCATCTTGAATATTTTGATAAATTTCTAAAGAATCAAATATAGGATGATTATGTTCCATTTCATAGTTTTCCTTTTCTTCTTGGGTTAATTGATCATTCATCTTTTGTTCAAGAACATGATTATAATGAGAAATTTCAATCGTTGCATTAGCAGTTTTACCAACTAAAATCACACCCGCAGCAACGCTAAACATAAGAATAGAGGTTTTTAATACATTTTTTCCAACATAAGTCTTTCCAAATATTTTCTGATTTTTTGTATTTTGCTTATCCTGAAGACTTTTTCTATAAAAAGATTCTCCTAATTGTTTTTGACGTAAAATTTTTAAAGTAGTATCAATATCATGAGCAGCCTGTTCTTTTTCCATCTTATCTGCTTTCTTTTTGTTAACAGGGCTATCTTTACTTACCATATTCATTAAATCTAAATTTAATTCTTCTTTCATTTTATCACCTTACCATAAATATATTATACAATAAATAAAATAAAAAATATAGTTTTTTATGATTTTACTAACACATAAGCTTGGCAATAAGGATACTGAATCTTATGAATTTGTACATGTACAATATCTTCACTATGATAAGTTCCATCAACCTGCACAGCTAAATAATTACTGGTATGTCCATAACTATACCCATCTTTCTCTTGTTCAATTAAAACCTCAACCTCACAGTTTAAAAATTTATTCATATATTTCAACTCTAAATCCTTTGATACCTCTATCAATTTTTTAGCTCTGATCTTTTTAATGTTACTATCAATTTGATTAGGAAATTTACTAGCAGGTGTATTTTTTCTAACAGAATATGGAAAAACATGAATTTTTGAAAATTCAATTTTTCTACAGAAATCAATTGTTTCTTGAAAATTATCCTCCGTTTCCCCAGGAAAACCTACAATAACATCAGTAGAAATAGAAATATTTGGTCTAATTTTACGAATCTTTTTTATTTTTTCTTCAAAATATTCTGTATTATATTTACGATTCATTAATTTTAAAATTTGATTACTACCAGATTGTAAAGGAATGTGTAAATGATTAGCTATAATATCATATTCTTTGATAATATCCAACACTTCATCTGTTAATTCAGTAATTTCAATTGAAGAAATTCGTAAACGACGTAAATTAGGAATTTGCATAATTCTTCTCAATAATGAAGCGAAATTAGTATTGAGATCTCTACCATAATTACCAGTATGTATTCCCGTTAATACAATTTCTTGATATCCATTTCCAACTAGATTTTCTATTTCTTGAATAACTTTAGTTAACTGTTTACTTCTACATTTACCCCTGACATAAGGAATAATACAATAACTACAAAAATTTTCACACCCATCCTGGATTTTAACAAATGCACGTGTTCTACCTTCCAAATTTTTAATTTCCATATCTTCAAATTGATTTCCTAAATCAGAATATAAATCCACTATCGTTTCTTTTTTAGAGAAATATTCTTCTATTAAATGAACTATTTGACTCTTATCTTTATTTCCTATCAAAATATCTACACCAGGAATAGAAATATCCTTATTTGCTTCAATAAAACATCCCATAGCAACAATACAAGCATGTGGATTTCTACGGATTGCTTGATGAATAATTTTTCTACTTTTACTATCACTTTGATTCGTAACTGTACAAGTATTGATAATATAAATATCGCAAATATCATTAAAAGAGGACAAAATATATCCTTTATCTTTTAAAAGAGAGATAACATATTCACTTTCATAAGTATTAACTTTGCATCCTAAGGTATAAATTCCTACTTTCATAATCTCATCCCCTTATATATAAAGTAGATAAAGTATATCATGAAATGAATAAAAAGAAAAGGTTTCAATCTTTTCTTTTTATCTGCATTTTAAATTTTAGAAATTTTTATTTTGTAAGAAAATTGGAAAATCATCATCGTCTCCATCATCATCAAAATCATCATCCATAATTTCTACCTCATGAGTGGCACTTCTTCGAGTAGTATTTTGTACATTATTATATAAAGGTTCTTTCGATTTTTCATTTTTATCAAATCCAGTAGCAATTACAGTAACAATTACTTCATCAGTCAAGTTTTCATTAATAACAGATCCAAAAATAGTATTAATATCTGTATTCGATGCAGCTCTTACTACTTCTGCTGCTTGTTCTGCTTCAAATAAAGTTAAGTTTACTCCTCCAGTAACGTTAATAATAGCATCTGTTGCTCCTTGAATGCTAGTTTCAAGCAGTGGAGAAGATACCGCCTGCTTAGCAGCTTCAATAGCTCTATCTTCACCCATACCAATACCAATACCAATAATAGCCTTTCCAGAATTTTGCATAACTGCTTTTACATCAGCAAAATCTAAGTTAACAAGTCCAACTACAGCAATTAAATCAGAAATAGATTGAACACCACGACGAAGAACATTATCAACTTCTTTAAATGCTTCTAGCATTGGTGTAGTTTTATCAATAATTTCTCTTAATCTATCATTTGGAATGATAATCAAAGTATCGACATGTTTTTTTAACTCATCCAAACCTTTTAGAGCATTTTCCATTCTGCGCTTTCCTTCAAAGCCAAATGGTTTTGTAACAATGGCAACAGTCAAAGCCCCAATTGTTTGAGATATTTCAGCAATAACAGGAGAAGCACCAGTTCCTGTTCCACCACCCATACCACAAGTTACAAATACCATATCAGCACCAGTTAAGGCATCTTCGATTTCTTTTTTACTTTCAACAGCAGCTTCTCTTCCTACATCAGGATTAGCACCAGCTCCTAAACCATCGGTTAGATTAGCGCCAATTTGAATTTTAATATCTGCTTTAGAATTATTCAAAACTTGCAAATCAGTATTTGCAACGATAAATTCTACACCTTTTACTCCTGATTCAATCATTCTATTTACAGCATTACAACCAGCTCCACCAACTCCAATTACTTTTATCTTTGCAAGTTGATCCATTTCTAAACTATTTAACATATAAATCCTCCCTATTCGCCTGAAAAATATCCAAATACTTTACTGATAATGTTATCATGAAAATTATTAGACGATTTTTCGTTTGTTGATACTAAATTATTTGCTTCTTTCTCACTTACCATAGAATAAGATAAACCTCTTAAATCAAGCTTATTATGAAAATATTTTATAATTCCATAACTACTAGAATACATATTATTACGAATGCCCATCGTACGAATATCAAGTGTAGAGCATCTTCTATCAAAAACATTTTCGACTACATATTCAAAACCTGCTAGTTCGCTTATTCCCCCTGTGATTATTATATAACTAATTTCACGATTTGTTAAGATATTAATTTCTTTTTTCGCTGTCTTTAATAAGTCTACTAACCTAGATTCCACCACTTCAGAAACTTCTAATTGATTTAGTATGATATCTTCCCCATTTTTATTTCGTAATTCTATAGTATCACTCACATCGGAATATCTAGTATTACTAACAGCAAAACTTTCTTTTAAAGCCCTTGCCTGACTACGTTTTAAATTATAAACATAAGCTAAGTCTTTATCAATTAACTTACTACCACTATCAATAATACTATTTTTTATCATAATTCCTTTATTAAAAATAGAAACATCTGTTTTAGAATAACCAATATTAATAATAGCAGAAATACTTTTATCAAAATCTAAATTTTTAGCTTCATAATAATCGCCAACGGAACCATATGTAACATCCACTGTTTCAATTCCACATATTTTTAACAAATTAACCACACTCTTCAAATTAGCTTTAGGAATAGTACTAATGACCGCTTTTACAGATAAAGTCTCCCCTTCTAAACCCTTTGGATCTTTAACTGGTTCCATATTATCAACCTGAAAAGAAATCGGCGTAATAGTAATTAATTCCCTAGACTCCTCTATATGGCCTAATACAGCTTCTTGAAAAACATTATTGATATCATTAGCAGAAACAATTTTATTTTCATCTTCCACATTTACTTTTCCTTCTACAATATCAAAAGTTCTATCAATAGAAGGAACAGTAACAATTGCCTGATCAATAGAAATACCTAACATCTCTTCTACATTTTTTTTAGCCTGTTCTAAATAAATTTTAGCATTATCTAAATCAGTAACAATTCCATTTTTAATACCCTTACACCTAGTATTAGAAGCAGCTAGCACATGAAATTTATGATTAACTATTTCACATACTACAATCTTAATACTATAACTGCCAAGATCAATACCAGTATATATTTTTTTCATCTACTTAGCTCCTTCTTTCTACCATTCTTATAATTCATTATACAATAAAATAGAATGATTGAAAAGAAAAAAAGAAAAACTCTTTTCCAAAAAGGAAAAAAGTTCTATTTTCTATAATTTTTAATCCAATCATCTAACTGTTCTTTTGATAGATAACCAATATTTTTTTCCACCATTTTTCCTTCTTTAAAAAGAATCAATGTTGGAATACTCATAATACCATATTCTCTAGCTAATTCATCATGTTTATCTACATCCACTTTAATAATTTTCAAATCTTGATTACAATTATGAATTTCTTCTATAACAGGATGCATCATTTTACATGGTCCACACCAAGTTGCATAAAAATCTACTAATACTAACCCGTTTTGTATTTCATCTTTAAAACTCTGATCTTCTAAATCTAACATATTTCTCTCCTATCTATAATTATTAACAATATTATCAATTCCAACTACATCTATTTTATGGGCATCAACCAATTTAACAATATAATCGGGAGTAATAATCTTATGTTTAAGCATCACTTCAATAGATTTTAAATTTAATGTATTTTCATCCATTTGTTGTTCATAATAATCATTTCCTAATTCATATAAATCTTGAAATGTATTAACAAAATTTCCTGCTACTTGTGATAATACTGGTGTTGATTTTAAAATAGGATTTGTTAATTTACTATCATCAAATATTTTAAGATTAAATCCAGGTTGTCGTAAGAAAAATAAAATTAAAAAAGTAACAATAAAACCTTCTACTATTCCCACTATAAATCCTAATATTTTAGATGGTATTCCTAAAATAATAGTAAATTTTAATATTTTTTCAAGAATTCCTGTGAATTTAATCAAAATATTTAGAATTGCCTCTAAGACAACAATTACTAAGATAAAAGAAATTAATTGATATAAAATTATATTAATACTAGCTACATTAGCAAAAGTTCCACCAAATGTAAAAAATGGTAAATGTAAACTTAAAAATTCAGCAATAGGATTCTTTAGATAAAATGCAAGTATTACTACAATCACAAAACCAACTGTTGTTACCAATTGTTTAAAAACTCCATTTTTAAAGCCTTTTGCACCAAAAACTAAAATCATTAATATAATTAGTGCATCTACAATACTCATATACTTCACCCTTCCTTATTATATTCATTATAGCGCATTTTATTAATTTTGATAACTAAAAATTAACGATGTTTGATAGCTTCTTCTTCTAATTGAAAAAGTTTTCCTTTTTGAAAGGTAATATGATGCATGATTAATTCTGGATTTTTTTTCTTCTTAATTTCTTTCATTTGTTTTAATATATCTTCTTGTTCTTGTTCTGTTATTTCTTTTTGTTGATTTCTATTTTGGAATGGATAACTAATATCTTCTCCTATTTGTTCAAAATATCCTAACTTTTTATTGATTAAATATAATAAATAGGAGGTATCCTCTTTTAAATCTGCTTCGATATAATCATATTTTCTTACTAAATCATAGATTACTTTCATAATTTCTTGATTTTGATCCTTTATTTCATCTCCTAATGTTGGAGTTGTTTTCACTAAATCAGATATATAAATACCATTATCTTCTTTTTCCTCATAAATTAAGTACCAATCTTCTCCTAAATAAATATTAGAATCACTAAAATCATCTTGATGAGATGTTTGATATTGATACATCTCTTTTGGATAAATTTCTTTTTCCATATTCTTGATTTTATTTACCGTATAATTTCTAATATTTTCTTTCTCTTCTAAGATGACTCTTCTTTCATCTCGATAAATAGGTACTAATGGTTCTAATTTCCCCAAACATAATTCTTCTATACTTCCTGCTATCATATACTGTTTTATACCGCTATCAGTATAAGAACCATGAGTCTCATCAAAATATGGTTGATTTGAATTATAATTAACTGGTTGAAAGTTTTCTAAGGTAAATCTTTGTGAGGCGATAATCTGTTCTTGATTTACTTGAATGGATCTTTGAAAATAACGAGAAAGTCCTAAATCATCATTTCCAGATCCTACTGTTACTAAGCGAATTACTTCTCTTTGTTCTAACTCTCTTAATAATTCCAATTCTTTTTCTTTATTAGGTAATGATGATTTCTCAATTACTTTTCTTCTTGTTTTTATATATTTTAATACCTCTTCTTTACTTTTTTCAATAATAGCTTCTCCATCTAAACGATAAACCTCTGCTACTGCTTTTTTTAATCTTTCATCTTTTTTGAAATAAGGTGTTCCTTCGATATTATCATGACAATAAATATTATTATTCTGCCAATCCCATGACTCTGTTAGTAAAATCCATTCTCCATCTTTTAATAATCTGGTAACAAAGATTCCTCCATCATCACTACTTACTGCATGGGCCATACAATTATGACCTAAATCACCAAATGCTTGACAACAATCGGTATAGTTAACTTCTCCTACTAACATACCAAAACTATCGTCTTTTCTTAATAATTCTGCTTGAATCGTATAGCCATCAATTTCATAAATATGGCTTCTTTTTATTAAAGAACTTAATTTTCTAACATCATTTTCTTCAAATACTTTTTGATAATAAAGAAAAGCTTCTTCATCGTTTACCCCAGCTCTTTTAACATCTAATGCTAATTCATAATTTCTATCATGATAATCAAAAGTAATATTTTCTAAATAATCAAGAGCTTGTTTTAAAGTAATTTCTGTAGTTCCTGATTGAAAGAGATAATGTTTTTTCATTTTTTCAAAATTCTTCTGGATATTTTTTACTTCAGACTGTAGTTTTTCATCATGTAAAATAAATTCTAAATTATCCATCAAGAAATGATAAAAATCAGGATTAAATTTTAATTCACATCCATCAAATATACGATGAAGACTATGATATGTAAGATGACCATACCAATCAGTTTTAAAAAATATACGTTTTTTAATATCTTCTTGATCTAAATATTCTTTTTTTAATTGATAATCTTTGAAAATATTAACCTGATAATAATATTTTAAAAACTCATTGATTTGTTTTCCATAAGTACCAGTTAATTTTTTAATTTTCTTAATTTCTGATTCTGATAGTCTTACTTTTAAATAAGGTTGAAATTCAGTAGGAATATCTATTCCATCCTTTAATAACATACAAGTTGTTTCTATTTTTTCGCAATAAGACGTACTATTAACATCCATTCCAAAAGAATCATCATTCGTTATGATATAAGATTTTTCTTCAAAAAGATCGATAAAATCTAAAATTCTAGTTTCTTTTTCTAAATCATTTTCAAATAATCCAAAGACTGCTATTATTTCATTAAAGGCTTCTGTCATTTCAATAGAATCACGCCAATCAAAAACATTTTTAATACGATTCCATGTCTTCAACTTAAATTTTTCAGTCATTTCTAGGTTCATTCTATCACATAGTTCTGTAGAAATATCAAAGTCTTTTCTCATTTTATAAAATAAGTTTTTGAATTTTATGATAGCGTTGGTATGATAAATAATAGCACCATCAAAAAATTCATAAATAAAATCATTACTAGATAAGAAATCATCAAGAGATGAATATTTTTCTTTCAAAATAGAATTTGCATATAAATATAAATATTTTTGAATTATATCTTCGGTAGTACAATCATCCATTTCACAACTACCCCATGGTGTATGTAGTTCATGTATTGAGCAATCATCAAAAGCAGCATCTCCTATACTGGTAACTCCTTCGGGTAGATTAATTGAGGTTAAAGATCTACAACCATTAAAAGCAGAATATCCTATACTAGTAACTCCTTCGGGTATAGTAATGGAAGTTAAGGATCTACAATTCCAAAAAGCATAATCTCCTATACTAGTAACTCCTTCGGGTAGATTAATTGAGGTTAAAGATCTACAACCATTAAAAGCAGCAGTTCCTATACTGGTAACTCCTTCGGGTAGATTAATTGTGGTTAAAGATCTACAACTATCAAAAGCAAATTTTCCTATACTGGTGATACTTTTAGGTAGTGTAATTGAGGTTAAGGATCTACAACTAGCAAAAGCAGAATATCCTATACTAGTAACTCCTTTGGGTATAGTAATGGAAGTTAAGGAGCTACAATGCTCAAAAGCATTTTTTCCTATACTGGTAACTCCTTTAGGTATAGTAATTAAAGTTAAGGATTTACAATTATAAAAAGCATAATCTCCTATACTGATAACTCCTTCTGGTATAGTAATGGAAATTAAAGACCAACAACCATAAAAAGCCCCTCTTCCTATACTGGTAACTCCTTCAGGAAATATAAAAGTACCATTCATAATATCATCATCTTTAACATCTGTTAATACACCATTCATTACTTGCATACCTTTCACCTCCTATTCTTGTTTATTTTATTTTTTTAATAACTAAAAATTAACGATGTTTGATAGCTTCTTCTTCTAATTGAAAAAGTTTTCCTTTTTGAAAGGTAATATGATGCATGATTAATTCTGGATTTTTTTTCTTCTTAATTTCTTTCATTTGTTTTAATATATCTTCTTGTTCTTGTTCTGTTATTTCTTTTTGTTGATTTCTATTTTGGAATGGATAACTAATATCTTCTCCTATTTGTTCAAAATATCCTAACTTTTTATTGATTAAATATAATAAATAGGAGGTATCCTCTTTTAAATCTGCTTCGATATAATCATATTTTCTTACTAAATCATAGATTACTTTCATAATTTCTTGATTTTGATCCTTTATTTCATCTCCTAATGTTGGAGTTGTTTTCACTAAATCAGATATATAAATACCATTATCTTCTTTTTCCTCATAAATTAAGTACCAATCTTCTCCTAAATAAATATTAGAATCACTAAAATCATCTTGATGAGATGTTTGATATTGATACATCTCTTTTGGATAAATTTCTTTTTCCATATTCTTGATTTTATTTACCGTATAATTTCTAATATTTTCTTTCTCTTCTAAGATGACTCTTCTTTCATCTCGATAAATAGGTACTAATGGTTCTAATTTCCCCAAACATAATTCTTCTATACTTCCTGCTATCATATACTGTTTTATACCGCTATCAGTATAAGAACCATGAGTCTCATCAAAATATGGTTGATTTGAATTATAATTAACTGGTTGAAAGTTTTCTAAGGTAAATCTTTGTGAGGCGATAATCTGTTCTTGATTTACTTGAATGGATCTTTGAAAATAACGAGAAAGTCCTAAATCATCATTTCCAGATCCTACTGTTACTAAGCGAATTACTTCTCTTTGTTCTAACTCTCTTAATAATTCCAATTCTTTTTCTTTATTAGGTAATGATGATTTCTCAATTACTTTTCTTCTTGTTTTTATATATTTTAATACCTCTTCTTTACTTTTTTCAATAATAGCTTCTCCATCTAAACGATAAACCTCTGCTACTGCTTTTTTTAATCTTTCATCTTTTTTGAAATAAGGTGTTCCTTCGATATTATCATGACAATAAATATTATTATTCTGCCAATCCCATGACTCTGTTAGTAAAATCCATTCTCCATCTTTTAATAATCTGGTAACAAAGATTCCTCCATCATCACTACTTACTGCATGGGCCATACAATTATGACCTAAATCACCAAATGCTTGACAACAATCGGTATAGTTAACTTCTCCTACTAACATACCAAAACTATCGTCTTTTCTTAATAATTCTGCTTGAATCGTATAGCCATCAATTTCATAAATATGGCTTCTTTTTATTAAAGAACTTAATTTTCTAACATCATTTTCTTCAAATACTTTTTGATAATAAAGAAAGGCTTCTTCATTCTTTACCCCAGCTCTTTTGACATCCAGTGCTAATTCATAATTTCCATCATGATAATCAAAGGTAATATTTTCTAAATAATCAAGTGCTTGTTTTAAAGTGATTTCTTTTACTCCTGATTGATTGAAATAATGATTTTTCATTTTTTCAAAATTCTTCTGGATATTTTTTACTTGAGACTGTAATTTTTCATCCTGTAAAATAAATTCTAAATTATCCATGAAGAAATGATAAAAATCAGGTTGAAATGTTAATTCACATCCATCAAATATACGATGAAGACTATGATATGTAAGATAACCATGTAAATCAGTTTTAAAAAATAAATACTTTTTAATGTCTTTTTGATTCAAATACTCTTCTTTTAATTGATAATCTTTTACCATACTAACTTGATAATAATCTTTTAAAAACTCATTAATTTGTTTTCCATAAGTACCAGTTAATTTTTTAATTTTCCTAATTTCTGATTCTGATAACCTTCTTTTTAAATAAGGTTGAAATTGAGTAGAAATATCTGTTTTTTCTTTTAAAAACTCATTAATTTGTTTCCCATAAGTACCATTTAACTTTTTAATTTTCTTAATTTCCGATTCTGATAATCTTCTTTTTAAATAAAGTTGAAATTTAGTAAGAATATCTGTTTTTTCTTTTAATAACATACAAGTTGTTTCTATTTTTTCAAAATAAGGATGAATATTATCATCCATTCTAAAATAATCATCATTCGTTATGATATAAGATTTTCTCTGAAAAAGATCGATAAAATCTAAAATTCTTTTTTCTTTTTCGTTATCCTCTTCAAATAATCCAAAGACTGCTATTATTTCATTAAATGCTTCTGTCATTTCAGGAGAACCTCGCCAATCAAAGATATTTTTAATACGATTCCATGTTTTCAAATCAAATTTTTCAGTCATTTCTACGCTCATTCTATTAAATAGTCCGTTTGGAATATCAAAGTCTTTTCTCATTTTGTAAAATAAGTTTTTGAATTTTATGATAGCGTTGGTATGATAAATAATAGCACCATCAAAAAATTCATAAATAAAATCATTACTAGATAAGAAATCATCAAAAGATAAATATTTTTCTTTCAAAATAGAATTTGCATATAAATATAAATATTTTTGAATTATGTCTTTGGTAGTACAATCACCCATTACACAACTACCCCAAGGTGTATGAAATTCTTTTATTGAACAATCATCAAAAGCAGATTTTTCTATATTGGTGATACTTTCAGGTAGTGTAATGGAAGTTAAGGGGTTACAATTCCAAAAAGCAGAATATCCTATACTAGTAACTCCTTCGGGTATAGTAATGGAAGTTAAGGATATACAATCATAAAAAGCACAAGCTCCTATACTGGTAACTCCTTCAGGTATAGTAATGGAAGTTAAGTGGCTACAGTGGAAAAAAGCATAATCTCCTATACTGGTAACTCCTTCAGGTAGATTAATTGAGGTTAAGGATCTACAACTAGCAAAAGCATAATCTCCTATACTAGTAACTCCTTCAGGTATAATAATGGAAATTAAGGATTTGCAATGATCAAAAGCATAATCTCCTATACTGGTAACTCCTTCAGGAAATATAAAAGTACCATTCATAATATCTTTATCTTCAACATCTGTTAATACACCATTCATTACTTGCATACCTTTCACCTCCTATTCTTGTTTATTTTATTTCTTTTTTTGATAACTAAAATTAACGACGTTTGATAGCTTCTTCTTCTTCTTCTAATTGAAAAAGTTTTCCTTTTTGAAAGATAATATGATGCATGATTAATTCTGGATTTTTTTTCTTCTTAATTTCTTTCATTTGTTTTAATATATCTTCTTGTTCTTGTTCTGTTATTTCTTTTTGTTGATTTCTATTTTGGAATGGATAACTAATATCTTCTCCTATTTGTTCAAAATATCCTAACTTTTTATTGATTAAATATAATAAATAGGAGGTATCCTCTTTTAAATCTGCTTCGATATAATCATATTTTCTTACTAAATCATAGATTACTTTCATAATTTCTTGATTTTGATCCTTTATTTCATCTCCTAATGTTGGAGTTGTTTTCACTAAATCAGATATATAAATACCATTATCTTCTTTTTCCTCATAAATTAAGTACCAATCTTCTCCTAAATAAATATTAGAATCACTAAAATCATCTTGATGAGATGTTTGATATTGATACATCTCTTTTGGATAAATTTCTTTTTCCATATTCTTGATTTTATTTACCGTATAATTTCTAATATTTTCTTTCTCTTCTAAGATGACTCTTCTTTCATCTCGATAAATAGGTACTAATGGTTCTAATTTCCCCAAACATAATTCTTCTATACTTCCTGCTATCATATACTGTTTTATACCGCTATCAGTATAAGAACCATGAGTCTCATCAAAATATGGTTGATTTGAATTATAATTAACTGGTTGAAAGTTTTCTAAGGTAAATCTTTGTGAGGCGATAATCTGTTCTTGATTTACTTGAATGGATCTTTGAAAATAACGAGAAAGTCCTAAATCATCATTTCCAGATCCTACTGTTACTAAGCGAATTACTTCTCTTTGTTCTAACTCTCTTAATAATTCCAATTCTTTTTCTTTATTAGGTAATGATGATTTCTCAATTACTTTTCTTCTTGTTTTTATATATTTTAATACCTCTTCTTTACTTTTTTCAATAATAGCTTCTCCATCTAAACGATAAACCTCTGCTACTGCTTTTTTTAATCTTTCATCTTTTTTGAAATAAGGTGTTCCTTCGATATTATCATGACAATAAATATTATTATTCTGCCAATCCCATGACTCTGTTAGTAAAATCCATTCTCCATCTTTTAATAATCTGGTAACAAAGATTCCTCCATCATCACTACTTACTGCATGGGCCATACAATTATGACCTAAATCACCAAATGCTTGACAACAATCGGTATAGTTAACTTCTCCTACTAACATACCAAAACTATCGTCTTTTCTTAATAATTCTGCTTGAATCGTATAGCCATCAATTTCATAAATATGGCTTCTTTTTATTAAAGAACTTAATTTTCTAACATCATTTTCTTCAAATACTTTTTGATAATAAAGAAAGGCTTCTTCATTCTTTACCCCAGCTCTTTTGACATCCAGTGCTAATTCATAATTTCCATCATGATAATCAAAGGTAATATTTTCTAAATAATCAAGTGCTTGTTTTAAAGTGATTTCTTTTACTCCTGATTGATTGAAATAATGATTTTTCATTTTTTCAAAATTCTTCTGGATATTTTTTACTTGAGACTGTAATTTTTCATCCTGTAAAATAAATTCTAAATTATCTCTAAAAAAATGATAAAAATCAGGATTAAATTTTAATTCACATCCATCAAATATACGATGAAGACTACTATAATTAATATGGCCTAGTAAATCATGATAAAATAATAAATGATTTATACTATGATTATTGTTACAATATTCTTCCTTTAATTGATAGATTTCAAAGTAATGAGTTTCATAATTTTCTTTAACAAAATCATTAATACGTTTTCCATAACTACCATCTAATCTTTTAATATATTTAATAACTTGATCTGATAATTCCTTTTTTAAATAAGGTTGAAATTGAGTAGGAATATCTACATTTGGTTTACATACTATAGATTTTTTCTCTTTCTTTTCAAAAGAATCAACTATTACTTGAGACATATTAGAATAACATGAAATTAAATCAGAAAATTGCTTACTTGTAAGAAAAAAGTCATCTTCACGAAAAAAATGAATAAAATCTGAAATTCTTTTTTCTTTTTCGCTATCATTTTCAAATAATCCAAAAACTTTCATCATTTCACTAAAAGATTGTGCTAATTCGGAGGTATCACGCCAATCAAAAACATTTTTAATACGATTCCAAGTATTTAAATTAAATTTATCAGTTATTTCCAAATCCATTGAATGGAACAAATTTCCATTGATATCATAAGTTCTTCTCATTTTATAAAATAAATTTTTAAATTTTTGAATAGCATTTTGATCTAAAAGATAATTATTATTCATAAAGCAATCATAAATAGAATTATTAGTATTAATAAAATCTGCTAAAGAACTAAATTTTTCTTGTAAGATAGAATTTACATAAAGATAAAGATAACTACTAGCAACATTTTCAGTAGTAGGATGCGTTATATGATAATCTCCCCATGGTGTATTTATATTTTCAATTGGGCAATTATTAAAAGCTTTTGTTTCAATGCTTTCAATAGAGTCAGATAATGATATAGATATTAATGAATGGCACCCATCAAAGGTAGCTTTTTTTATTTTTTTTACTTTTTTAGGTATCATGATGCTAGTTAAAGATTCGCAATTAGAAAAGGCTTCTTGACCAATATCTATAAGATTTTCAGATAATTCTATTGAAGATAAAGATTTACAATTTTGGAATGTTCTATCGCCTAACTCAACAACCCCTTCTAATCCATTAATAGATTTTAAAGAAAGACAATTAGAAAAAGCATAATTGCCAATTTTAGTAACCATTTTGGGTATAGTAATAGAAATTAAAGACTGGCAGCTACGAAAAGTAAAATCTTCGATACTAGTAAGATTAGTTGATAATATTACAGACTGTAAAGATTTGCATTGGTGAAAAACAGTTTTACCCATATGGACGACACTATCAGGAATAATAACAGAATGTAACGACTCACAATAATTAAAAGCAAAATCTCCAATGCTGATAACGCTATCAGGAATGATAACAGATTCTAAATGGCTACAAAAGTCAAAAGCAGAATCACCTATAGAAACGATACCATCAGGAATAGTAAAAGTACCATTTATCAAATCATCATTAGTTACTTTTATTAATACATTATTAGTTATTTTCATAACACTCACACCTTATTATAATCATATCTTATTTTCTTAATTTTGTCTATTGATTGGTTGTAAAAGAAAAAAAAATTGAGTATAATCATGTTAGAAGATTAGAAGAAGGTGAAATCTATGAACTGTGTAATTCGCGTTAGTGAAAAAACAAAAGAAAAAATTATCAAATATTATGAAGATAAAAAAAGAGATAAAGTAATTCCCTATGTTATCTTTCAAGCACAAGATGGAGATACAGTAGTTACCATGTACGAAAGTGGAAAAATCATGTTTCAAGGAACTAGTGCTGATATTGATTCAGCTATGTGGCTCGAAATGGATGGCCAAAATAAAAAAAATAGTCCTGAAATAAAAGAAAAAGAAAAAAAATATTATTACTGTTCTTCTATTGGATCTGATGAGGTTGGAACAGGAGATTATTTTGGTCCAATTGTCGTTACAGCTAGTTTTGTTAAAAAAGAAGATATTGAATTTTTAGAAAAATTAGGGATTAAAGATTCCAAAAAATTAACAGATGAAAAGATTTTAGAAATTGCTCCTCAAGTTGCCAAAAGAATTTCCTATAAGAGTATTATTTTAACGAATCAAGAATATAATGAAAGACATTCTGATAATAACATGAATAAAATTAAAGCAATTATGCACAATAAAGTTTTATATCAAATGGTACAAACTACAAAAGAATCTTATGATTATATTATTGTGGATGAATTTGCGAAAGAAAATCGTTACTATGATTATATTAAAGAATCATCAGAAATACAAAGAGGCATAACATTTATGACCAAAGCAGAAGATAAGAATCTAGCTGTTGCTTGTAGTAGTGTCATTAGTAGATATTTATTTTTAAAAGAGTTTGATAAGCTTTCTGATAGTTTGCATATTCCTCTTCCTAAAGGAGCTGGACCTCAAGTAGATACTATTGGAGAAGAAATTGTTGAAAAATATGGTAGTGACAAATTAAAAGAAATTGCCAAACTTAATTTCGCAAATACTTCTAGAATATTAAAGACCGTTATTTTTTAAAACGGTCTTTTATTATTTACTATTATCAAATTGTTTATTATCAACTAATTTTTCATGAATAGTTTCTTCTTTATTGTTTAAAAATACTTCTTCGATACGATCCACCCTACATTTTTCAGCTAATAAAATAGAATGTACCTTTTCTACTGCTTCTTCCAATTTATCATTTACTACTACATAATTATATTTTGTTACCTCATTAATCTCTTGATAAGCAACTTTAAATCGTTCTAATATTTTTTCTTCGCTATCAGTACCACGATTTCTTAATCGCTGTTGTAGTTCTTCAATAGATGGTGGCATGATAAAGATAAAAATAGCTTCAGGTATCAATTTCTTTATATTTTGTGCACCATTAATTTCGATTTCTAAAATAACATCGATTCCTTGTTGTATCTTACTAAATATAAATTCTTTAGGGGTACCATAATAATTTCCAACGTAATTATTATATTCTAAAAAATAACCATCTTGGATTTTCTTTTCAAATTCTTCTTTAGTAACAAAATTATAAGTAACACCAGGAATATCATTTTCTCTAATTGGACGACTAGTAGTAGAAACTGATAACCAACAGTTTTTATTTTTCTTTAATATTTCATTAATAATTGTTCCTTTTCCAGAACCACTTGGACCACTAATTACAATAATGCTCCCTCTTCGATTTTGTTTAATAATAGACATCGTATCACCCCTTAGTAGCATTATTATAATATAATTATTTTATCGGTGCAAGTACAATACGGAAAGAAAGATGGGAAGTCATCCCTCCAGTGTAAGTATTAAAAGCAAAGACACCAACATATGAACCATTGTTCCAATCGCCACCACGATCAAACCAAGGGTACACTAAATCAACAAAGTAGAGAATCTAATTCTTCTCCAAATAATCCCAATTCTTCTATCAAATAAATGACTATACAGATATATATCATTTTTACTTGGTTGCATTTTTATCTTCCTTCATATCTACAATATATTCTTTAATATCTTGATGAAAAAAATACCATGTAGTACGAACAATAATATAAAGAGGAAGCCCCATTGTAATTCCAAGAATTCCAAACAAACTACTACATACACCAGCAGTAAAAATAACTAAAATAGGATTAATATTATTAGTTTTACCATAAATATGAGGAGAAATGACATAGCCATCTATATTTGGAAAAACAAGAGTAATGAATAATGTCGCAATAAAAAGTTTTGTTGAAATTACACTAGCAGTAACAACAGCAATAATATTCGTAATAATTCCTCCAAAATAAGGAATAACAGTTGTAACACAAGCCAAAAGTCCTAATAATAACCAACTAGGATGTCCCACAATTTTAAATAAAATGGAGTACTCTATTAATTGAATAATCATAAAAATAGCTAATCCATGTAAATAAGCACTCATCTCACGATCAATTGCTTTCACATATTGAAATTCTTTTTTATGAGATGACAATGTTTTTTTAATAAAATGACGTATCTTATCCATATCGATTAATAAATAAATTCCAACGATAAAAACAATAATCATATTAGTTAAAAAATTAACACTTTTTCCTAAAATATCAATCGTACCTGTAGAAATATAACTACCCAAATCTTTTATCATTTGATTTAATGTATCCATAATTGCTATTTGATAAGATCCTAAATCAATATCCAATCTACCAGACAAATTATTAATTACTTGTGCAATTGTTTTTGAAAAAGATACTAACTGTTCATAAACAGCTGGAACTGTAATCCACAAAAGTCCAATAAATATACCAAAGACAACTAAGATAACAAAAATCATAGCCAAGCTTCTGCGAATTCCTTTTTCTTCTAACTTTTTAACAAAAGGATTTAAAATGTAAGCAAAAACAAAAGCTAACAGAAAAGGAACTAAAATATTAAATACTTTTAGAAGAATTCCACCCCAATAATTACTAGTAGCAACAATAATATAAATAATTGCCATTAATAATAAAGTATTAACTAAACGATAATTTAATTTATTACTCATACTATCACCTTTCTAACCAAATAGTAGTTGGACCGTCATTTATAAAATCAATCTGCATATTAGCACCAAAAATACCAGTTTCTACTGCTACATACTTTCTTAATTCTTGATTAAATAAATCATATAATATTTTTGCACTTTCTCCATTTAATGCCTCTACATAACTTGGTCGATTACCTTTCTTAGTATTAGCATATAAAGTAAATTGAGAAATAGATAACACTTGTGGTTTTTTCTGTTCCAAAATACTTTGATTCATCACTCCATTTTGATCATTAAAAATTCTAAGATTTACAATTTTTCTACATAAATATTCAACTTGTTCTATAGTATCTGAAGAAGTAAAACCAACAAATAATACAAGTCCTTCATCAATTTTTCCAACTATTTTATTATCTACTCTACAACAAGCTTTTTTACTTTTTTGAACTAAAACTCTCATCGAATTAACCTTTCTATTTTTATCACATAAGATAATTTTTCTAACTCTTTAAAAATCTTTTTTAAACATTCTAAATTTTGAACATATAAAGTAATTTCATAAATAGTATCATCCTTATCATGCATCGTTAAAAAACGATCAATACGAATATCAAACATACTCATTTTTTGAATCATTTCTAAAATTTTATTTTCAGTAGTATTAGAATGAACTAAAATTACCGTTTCATATTTTTCACTAGTAATAGAATTCCAATCCACTCTTATAATACGATTATCTAAATATTCTAAATTATGACAACATCTTCTATGAACACTAATCCCATTTCCTTTCGTAATATATCCTATGATATCATCTCCTGGAATAGGATTGCAACAATTAGCCAAATTAACTTTAACTTTATCAATACCAGAAACAACTATATCAGAATTATTATCTACTGCTTTGGAAATAATTTTTTTTGGTTTTATTTCCTCTTCCTTTCTATATAGAATATTAACAACAGTACTAGCAGCATGCTTTCCATTTCCTATTTCTAAATACAATTCTTCCAAATCATTAATCTTAAATTCTTTTAACAATTTATTTTGATTTTCAGTTGTAAAGAAATCAGAAAAAGGAATTTTTCTTTTTCTAAGCTCTTTTTCTAAAAAGTCTTTTCCACGTTCAATATATATTTCTCTTTCATTTTTAGTAAAAAAAGCACGTATTTTATTTCGAGCCTGTGACGATTTCACAATTTTTAACCATTCTTGTGAAGGTCCATTCGAATTTTTAGAGGTATTAATTTTAACAATATCATTACTATGTAATTCATAATCCAATGGTACAATACTATTATTGACAAGAGCACCTATCATTGTTTCCCCAATCCTTGTATGAACTTTATAGGCAAAATCGATTGGAGTTGAACCTTTTGGTAATTCAATAATATCTCCTTTAGGAGTAAAACAATAAATATTATTATTTAAAACCTCGTCTTTAACACTATTTACAAATTCTTCACTACTCATTTTATCTTCATTTAATTCAATGATAGATTTAAAAAATTGAAGCTTTTGTTCGGTAGTATTTTGCATTAATTTACTAGCATCTTTATGTTCTTTATAAGCCCAATGAGATGCAATACCATTTTCTGCTACTTCATCCATATCATAAGTACGAATTTGAATTTCAAACAAATAACCATCTTTTCCAAATACCGTAGTATGTAAAGACTGATACATATTTGTCTTGGGCATCGCAATATAATCCTTAAAACGTTTAGGAATTGGCTTGAATTTAGAATGAATGATACCAAGAGCCAAATAGCATTCTTGTTCCGTATTAACTAAGATTCTTAATGCTAATAAATCATAAATATCACTAAACTTTCTTCCTTTATTTAATTTATTATAAATACTATAAATACTTTTTGCTCTTCCCTTAATTTCATGGGGAATATTATGTTCATTTAATAAATCTGTCACCAGATTCATCATATCATTAACAGTATTATCGCGTTCTAATTTTGTTTTATCTAATTTTTCAGCAATATCATAAAAAACATCAGGTTTTAAATAACGAAGGGATAAATCCTCCAATTCACTTTTAATTTTATGAATTCCTAAATGATGAGCAATAGGAGCCAAAATTTCTAAAGTTTCTTTCGCTATTTTTTTTTGTTTTTCTATCGGTAAAGCATAAAGAGTTCTCATATTATGTAAACGATCCGCTAATTTCACAATAATTACTCTAACATCTTCACTCATACCAACAATAATCTTTTTATAATAATCAATTAAATATTCATTTTCAGTTGAAAAATGAATCCTTCCAAGTTTAGATACTCCATAAACTAAGTTAGCAACTATTTTACCAAATTTTTCCTCTAACTCTTCTTTCTCAATTCCACAATCTTCAATAGTATCATGTAGCAATCCAGCAATTAAAGTATCAGTATCGGCATAAACAGTTGTTAAGATGATAGCTGTATTTAAAGGATGAATAATATAAGGTTCTCCTGATTTACGATATTGACCTCCATGACAAATATCAGCAAATTGATAAGCATCTTTAATCTTATTTAAATTTTCTTCTTCTGGAATATAAACACTTGCTTTTTCAATTAAATCATCGATTGTATATTCTTTATTTTTGCTCATTTACACCATCTCCAAAACTACATTTTATCATATGCATATCAATTTCTCTATTTAAAATATCATCCACAATTTGATAAAGAGATAATTGAAAAGATTTTTTCCAAAATTTTTCTACAAAATAATTCCATATTTCTTCTTCCGTAATAGCATAGTTTAATTTTTTCAGTTCTCTTTTTCTAATACGTAAAGCAGGCATCACTCTTTTCTTTAATTCCTCGCTACTTGAAAACAAAATTTCCATCATACCACCTACTATATAAATTATTATATATGAATTTTTCAATTTAATAAAGATTTAATAAAAAATAATCAAAAAAAAGAACATCTAGATAGCAAGTCAAAACTTTTAATATCAATATATTTAGTTCAAAATTACTCAAAATAACATATAAATTTAATAAGGTGATAATTTCATGAAGAAAGAAACTTTTATCAGATCAACTATTATTCTAATTATTGGCGGTCTAATTACTAAAATATTAGGTATGATTATCAAAGTTATAAATACTAGATTAATTGGATTAGAAGGAATCGGACTATATATGTTAATTTTTCCAACTTTTTCTTTATTTATGTCTTTAGCACAATTTAGTCTCCCCACTAGTGTATCTAAATTAGTAAGTGAGGATCAATATAATAATAAAAATCTCCTATTTTCCAGTATTCCCATTATTATGATTTTCGATTTAATATTAATTGCCATAATTCTCTTTTCTGCATCATTCATTTCGATAGATTTATTAAAAGATAGTCGATGTTATTTACCAATTTTATGTATTAGTCTCGTTCTTCCTTTTGAAGCCCTTTCTAATATGTTAAGAGGTTATTTTTTTGGAAAGCAGAAAATGCTACCTCATGTTATCAGTCACGTAATTGAGCAAATAGTTAGATTAACTTTAACTATTCTATTAGTACCTACATTATTAAAAATTGATTTAGTATATGCAGTTAGTTTTTTGGTATTAGTCAATATGGTTAGTGAATTTACCAGTATTATCACTCTATTATTATTTCTACCAAAAGGCATCAAATTTTCTTCAGATGATATCAAACCACAAAAAAGAAATATTAAAAATATTTTAGCAATTTCCATTCCGAATACCAACACTAGATTAATTGGAAATATTGGCTATTTTTTAGAACCTATTCTATTAACAGCCGGAATGTTAAAAGCTGGATATAGTGCTAATTTTATTACTCAAGAATATGGTATTGTAGCAGGATATTCTATGCCACTTTTATTATTACCAGGCTTCTTTACAGGAGCTATCTCTAATAGTTTATTGCCTGTTATTTCCAAAGCGGCAACGGAGAAAAATTTTTCTTATATTAAAAGAAAATTAAAACAAGCAATTGGTATTTCGTTATCCATTGGGCTACCTACTACTATCATTTTATTTTTATTTCCCACCTTTTTTTTAAATCTTATATATGGTACAACTCATGGTGGAAATTATTTGAGAGCTTTAGCTATTCCTTTTCTCTTTTATTATATTGAATTACCATTAGCAGCTACTATGCAAGCAATGAATTTATCAAAACAAGTGATGTTTGATAATATTTTAGGAATCATTTTAAAAACATCTTTACTATATTTTCTCTCATCATGGAGAATTGGAATCTACGGATTCATCATAGCATCAAGCGTAAATATTGTTGTAGTATCTATTAGCCATTTTATACATGTAAAAAAAAGACTAATACAGCCTAATTACTCATAATCAAAACAGCAATAATTTATAAAGTTTTATTTCATTGTATACTAATGAAAAAAATCTTCCTCTAGTGAAATCAATTCAGATTTCTATTCATAAAAAGACAACCAATACATAAAAAGATAGATCCTAAACTAAACCCAGCAATGACATCAGTAACATAATGAACATTAAAATAAATCCTACTAACTCCTGTTAATAAAATAAAAAGAAGACAAATAAAAGTATATAATTTTTTTCTTTTTCCAGAATAATATTTTTTAATAAATAAAATTAAATATCCATATACTACTACAGCAACAGCAGCATGACTACTAGGAAAACTATAACCAGATACTTGTAATAACATCGGAAATGGTCTTGTCCTTTTCACAATAATTTTAACAAGATTAGTAATTATTAAACAACATAAAATAGTAAGAATATAGATAAAAATATCTTTCTTGCAATCATGTTTTTTTAACAAATAGAAAGTCCCTATTATAATGAAAATAACCCCTACTGTACTCATTATATTTGTAATGACAAAAAAGATAGTTTTAAAACTAGGATGAATAAATAAACTTTGAATATTATAACCATATTTATCAATTTCTTCTAGATAAGAAAATTGATAAATAATAACAAGACTAACAAAAATAAGAATAGCTATTAATAACATCCAATAGGTCCTATTTTTCATATCATCACCTACTATTATTATAACGCATATATAATAAAAAAGACAAATATTTACGAATAAGATTCTTTTTAGTATAATAAGAAAGAAATGAGGTCTTACCATGAATAATCAAAAAGGTGAAAAAGGTAGAAAAAGAGATTATATATTATCTTTTTTAAATAGGAAAAAAAGAACAAAGAATATAAAGCTAAGAGAAAAAAGAAGAAAACAAAAGCAAAAAGAATACCATCAAAAAAAGAAGCAGGAAGAACTGATAATTTTTATCAATCAACAAAAAGATAAAAAGAAACCAGCAAAAATACGAGAAAAAGAAGATAAAACAGGAATTCTAGAAAAAGAATCAAAGCAAAAAGAAAAAGAAATAGAAATGCAAATAGATGCCAAAATCAATTTAAAATCAAATAATAAAAACAAAAGCGAAGAAAAAAAAGAATTAAAAATGGAAATAAATACTATAGAAGAAAAAAAGGAAAATCAGATAAATTCATCTTTCCCTACTCAAAAATCAGAAGAAAAAAAAGAATTAAAAATGGAAATGGATAGGACAGAAAAAAAAGAAAATCAGATAAACCCTTCTTTTCTTACTCGAAAACCAGAAAAAAAGAAAGTATCAAAAAATGAAAGAAATGTTATCGAAGAAAAAAAAGAAAATCAAATAGATTCATCTTTTTCTACTCGAAAACCAGAAGAAAAAAAAGTATCAAAAAATAAAAGAAATGTTATCGAAGAACAAGAATCTTCTCTATTTTTAGAAAAACAAATTTTAAAAGTTATCGATCAGGATATTCAAAATAAAAAATATGAGTTAAAAAAAATAAAGGAAGAAATAGATATTTTAAAAGAAAATATGGATTTTATTACTGATAAAAGTGAATTAGAAGAGATTGATAAAGCTAGAGAAAATTTAGTAACAATGTTAGACAAAATAAAAACGCAAATATTATCATTAGAAAAAATGCTACAATTAAAACTACCAGTAGAAGAACCAGATAACTACCTAATCTATTTATTAGAAGAATATAAAAATACCCGCAAAGAACAATTAAAATTGCAAGAAAATATAACCAAAAATAAAGAATATCAATCGATTATAGATAGCATGATTGAAATAGAAGAAAAACAAACAAAATTATATGAACAAATTAAAGAAAAAGAAAAACAAATGAAACTAGAAGAAGAACAAATTCTGGAATTAAAGAATAATATGATAAACATAGAAGAAATCAATAAACAAATTCTAAAAATGATTGCCTTAGAAAAAAGAATGTTAGAAGAAATTAAAGAGAAAGTCAATCAAACGGTAAATATAACGGAAACAGTAAAAACAATTACAAAAAATGTTAATCATTCATTATTAGAATTATTAATACTAATGGCAACTTTTAAACACAATTTCAATATAAAAAATAATGCTGTCGCAGCTATTACAACTGCTATCACATTAGATATGATTATTAAAATGACAACCCCGATTAAGGAAGATATAGTAATAAAAGAAGTGGATATAAAAGATTATCAGGAAATGATTAAAAATGCTATGAATGATAGCGATTTATTAGAAAATATAATTAATAATAACATTCATCAAATCTCAGAAATTCAATATACTTTTGAGCATGATTATCAAAATTATTCTTATCTACCAAGTTATCAAGAGGTATCCCAAAAATTATTTACCTTAGAAAAAGAAATGAATAACTATAAAAAGGATGTAGAAAAAATGAAAAATGATATGAAGAAACAATTAGAAAAAAATAATACTAAAGTAAAAAAATATGATTCTATCAAAGCGGCTTAAAAGTCGTTTTTTTCACACAGATTACACAAAAACATGTATAATAAAAAGAAATGGAGGAAATTATGAATGTACTAATTGTAGATGATGAAAAATTAATTCGTGATGTTATTAAAGAATATTCACTTTATGAAGGATATCATGTTTATGAAGCAGAAGATGGACAAGAAGCAATTAAAATTGTAGAAAATATCAATATTGATGTCATCATATTAGATATTATGATGCCAAAATTAGATGGTTTTTCCACTTATAAAGAAATTAAAAAAATGAAAAATATTCCTACCATTATTTTATCTGCTAGAAATGAAGAATATGATAAATTATTTGGCTTTGAATTAGGAATTGATGATTATCTAACTAAGCCATTCTCACCAAAAGAGTTAATTGCTAGAATCAAAGCAGTAACTAAAAGAACTTATCAAGAATTAGACCAATTTACTTATCATGATTTAACCATTGATTTTAAAGGATATACCATTTATATTGACAAAAAAGAAATCAAAGTAACACCAAAAGAATTTGAATTACTTACTTATCTAGTCAAAAATAAAAATATTGCGATTTCACGTGAAAGATTACTTTCTTCCATTTGGGGATATGACTTTTTTGGGGATGACAGAACAATTGATACACATATAAAAATGTTAAGAAACAATCTAGGAAAATATCGTGATTTAATTACTACAGTAAGAGGAGTTGGATATAAATTTGAAATCAAAGATGAAAAGATTTAAAAATAGTATTAATTCGAAAATATGGTTCTATTTAATTTTATTTTCTTTTTTGATTCTAATCTTTTTATGGTTTTTTCAAATTCTATTTTTATCTTCCTACTATGAGTGGCGAAAAGCTAAAAATATGAATCAACTAGTCAATAAAATTATAGTAAATTATAATCAAATGGATTCCTTAGATGATTTTTTTCAAAAATTAGATGAAATTAGTTTTCAAAATGGTATTTGTGTAGAATTAACAATAGAAAATAATATGGTTTCTTATACCAATAGTTTTATGAACCGCGAATGTTTGAAAAATGGAACATCAAAAGAATATAAAGAAGACTTTATAAAAAGTAATAAAATAAGTAAAAAATATACCATGATTAATCCGCAATTTAAAAACAAAACACTAATGTATGGAATCAAATTAGATGATTCTTTTTACGCTTTTATTTCTACCTCTTTAGTTCCAATTGATTCTACTATTTCCATTCTACAAAGTCAATTTATCTATGTCACTATTATTGTGTTAATCTTATCTTTAATTATCTCTTATTTTATTTCAAAAAAATTATCTAGACCTATCGAAGAAATTACGATATCAGCAAAAGAGTTGGCAAAGGGAAATTATAATACTGATTTTTCTACAAAGACAGATATTATTGAAATTCAAGAATTAACCAATACTTTAAATACTACAAAATTAGAACTGGCAAAAACTGATGAATTAAGAAGAGATTTAATGGCAAATGTTTCACATGACTTAAAAACACCGCTTACCATGATTAAAGCTTATGCTGAAATGGTTCGTGATTTAACGTATAAAAACAAGAAAAAAAGAGAAGCAAATTTAAACACCATTATTGATGAAACAGATCGCTTAAATGCCCTAGTAAATGATATTTTATCCTTATCCGTTATGGAAAGTAAAATGTTAGTTTTAAACAAAGAAAGATTTAATTTAACAGAATTAATTCAAACTATTATCAAACGTTATGAAATTTTTTCTCAAACATTAGAATATGAATTTATCATTACTAGTCCAGATACTATTATGATTGAAGCTGATAAACAAAAATTAGAACAAGTCATTTATAATTTAATCAATAATGCCATTAATTATACAGGAGATGACAAAAAGATTTATATTAATGTAAGAAAAGAAATGGATGATACTACTGTTGAAATTACTGATACAGGAAAAGGAATTTTAGAAGAAGATATCAACTCTATCTGGGATAAATATTATAAGTCACAAAAAAATCATCAAAGAAATACTGTAGGTACTGGGCTTGGTCTAGCTATTGTCAAACAAATCTTAGAACTACATCAGTTTGAATATGGTGTTCATTCTCAAAAAAATAAAGGTACAACTTTTTACTTTAAAATTAAAAATTTCAAATAAATTACACAATAATTACACATTTATATTTTATATTTAAATTATGAAAAGAAATTTTCATAGTAATTATCTAAAATTCTCTCACCTATAGATAATTACAAGAAAGAACTCTAATCTTCTGAGTTCTTTTTTTATTGATTAAGCTCACTTTTTTTAATTAAGTAAAGTCCTTTATCCCTATAAAAAGCATAAAAAATATCTTCTATTTTTACCTGTTCATCTTTTAATGTTCTAAGAAGCCATTTCTCACTTTTCCTAATTTGCACAAGTGTTTCTTTTTGAACAACCCCATCCAATATTAAAGGAAGAGGATAATCACCAAATTGATTATTCTGTTTCTTAAAAACACTAAGCTTTCCACTAGACTCTAACACAGCATAATCTACCTCTTCAATGGTTCTAATATGTTGTTCTCTTAACTGTGTTAACAAATCATCTAGATTATAACGTTGTCTTACCATTTCTTTGAAATTGACAACTCCTCTATTAATCATAACCGATGGTGTTCCATCAAAAGCATCTCGAACTTTCGAATATTTTAAAGAAACATAACTCATACCAATTTGAATGAATACCAATACTACAATAGGAATAATTGATAAAAATATACTTTCTTCACGATTATCAATAGAAATAGCAGCAAGTTCAGCTATTAAAATAGATACAATTAAATCAACAATTCCCAGTTGTCCAATTTCTCTTTTTCCCATAAAACGATATAATAAAGTAATAATAATATAAAATAAAACAGTTCTTTCTAAAACAATAACATAATCCATAAAATCACCTAAATATATTATGGTTTTTGGTATAAAAAACTATACATAATCATAGATTTTATTAGGTGATATCATGAATGCAATAAAGTATTTAAAAACCCTAATCTATATCTTAATTCCTATTTTAATTTTAAATATCATTCTCTCTTTACTATATTATTTTAATATAGTTGGAGATGGTACTAGCAATTATTTAAAATTATTAATAATAGCCATTTCTATGTTAATAGGAGGAATTTATATTGGCAGTAAAGCAAGTAAAAAAGGATGGTTAGAAGGTTTAAAAGTTGGTGTTGAAGTAATTATTCTATTATTTATCATTAGTTATTTAGCATTTGATCAAGGAATCAATATAAAAAATATCATTTATTACTTTATTCTATTAGCTTCTTCCATGCTAGGTAGTATGATAGGAATTAATAAAAGAAAAGCAAATTAAAAAGAGTTCAAAATTGAGCTCTTTTTAGTCATGATAATTTTTATAAAATTCTTCTCTATATTCTAAAATTCTATCCTCTTGAATGGCTTTTCTTAGTTCTTCTGTTAATCGAATGAGAAAACGAATATTATGAATGGATAAAAGTCTACCTCCTAAGGCTTCATCAACATTAATCAGATGTCGAATATAAGCTTTTGTGTAATTTTGACAAGTATAACAGTCACAATCCTTTTCAATGGGGGTAAAGTCTTCTTTATATTGAGAGTTCTTAATATTCATTTTTCCATATTTTGTAAAGGCGTTACCATGGCGTGCAATTCTAGTGGGTAATACGCAATCAAACATATCAATTCCACGAATTACACCTTCAATAATGTCACTAGGTTCACCTACTCCCATCAAATATCTTGGTTTATCTTTTGGTAAATAAGGAATAGAATAATCAATTGCTTTATACATATCTTCCTTAGATTCATTATCATTAGCTACTCCACCTATACTATACCCATCAAAATCTAGTTTTACAGTTTCGATAGCAGAAAATTTTCTTAAATCCTCATAAGCTCCCCCTTGAACAATTCCAAACAAAGATTGTCTTGGATTAGCGTGTACTTTTTTTCCACGTTCAGCCCATCTCAGTGTTCGCTCAATACTATTTTTCATATAATTATAATCAGCACTTGCTGGTGGACATTCATCAAAACTCATAGCAATATCGCTATCTAGTTTATTTTGAATTTCGATAGATTTCTCTGGTGTCAAGAATAATTTAGAACCATCAATATGACTTTTAAAATAAACCCCTTCTTCTGTAATATCTTTAGGATTGGCTAAAGAGAAGACTTGAAATCCTCCACTATCTGTTAAAATAGGTCCATGATAATTCATAAATTGATGAATCCCTCCTGCCTTATCTATCAAGTCTTCTCCTGGTCTTAACCATAAATGATACGTATTTGCTAAGATAACACCTGCATTTACATCATACAATTCTTCTGGTGTTAACATTTTCACAGTAGCTCTAGTTCCAACAGGCATGAACATAGGTGTTTCAACAACACCATAATTCGTCTCAATAGTTCCTAATCTTGCTTTGGTATTTTTTTCTTCGTGTAATAAATGATACTTTATTTTCATACAATCAATCCTTCATATTATTTTTTTTGAATGTCATGGGAGGATGCCAAATTACTTAATATATCATTGATTAATTGAACCGTACTTTGCACATTTCCCATACATTTCTTCTTTAAGCAATGATTTTCTAATTGGTAAGAAGTAATAGCATGATATTCTTCTTCTAATAGGAAACTTAGAAGTTCTAATTTGGGTATCTGTGTTTCTTGAAAAGAAGCTGGTAATGCTAAATAACCATTTCGTTTCATACCATGATTATCATCTTCTGATTTTCCTGTATTTAATAATGCAATATGCCCAGCAGAAACAATTATTTCTAACATAGTAACCATCGATTGCATTTCATTAATTTCTAATCCTATCTTTTTAGCACAATAACTAATAGCACTATTATGTCCATGAAGATTAGGATCCGATAAAATTACATTTCCCATCGTATCTATCAATACGCACGTTTGATTCCAAAATTCTTCCATTTTTATTCCTCACTTAATCAACATACTATCCCCAAAGGAGAAAAAGCGATAATTTTCTTTTACAGCTTCTTGATAAGCATGTAAAATATTTTCTCTACCAGCTAAAGCACTTACTAACATAATTAATGTCGACTTTGGTAAATGAAAATTCGTAATTAAACAATCAACTGTTTGAAATTGATAACCAGGATAAATAAAAATATCTGTTGTTCCTTGACAAGCCTGGAAGCAATGATATTTTGTCATAATGGTTTCTAATGTTCTAACACTTGTCGTTCCAACTGCAATAATTTTATGTCCTTCTTTTTTTGTTTTAGTAAGAACTTGAGCAGTTTCTTCACTCATTTCATAATATTCCGTATGCATTTTATGATCTAATATATTTTCTTCTTGAACAGGGCGAAAAGTACCTAGCCCTACATGTAATGTCACATAAACAACGTTTACTTTTTTTTCTTTTACTTGCTCTAATAATTCTTTTGTAAAATGTAAACCTGCTGTAGGCGCAGCAGCACTTCCGATATTTTTTGCATATACTGTTTGATATCTAGCAGAGTCTTCTAATTTTTCATGAATATAAGGAGGAAGTGGCATAGTACCCAATTTTTCTAGTATTTCTAAAAGAATTCCATGATAAATTAATTCATACTTACGAATCCCATCTTCTTTTTCCTCAATACATTTGGCTTTTAACTCTCCATTACCAAAAACAACAACAGTTCCTACATGTACTCTTTTAGCGGGCTTTGTCAAACATTCCCAAACATGATTTTGTAGATCTTTCAATAATAAAATCTCAATTACAGCATGAGTATCTTCCTTCATGCCTATTAAACGAGCAGGCAAAACCTTAGTATCATTTAATACTAAGGTATCTCCCTCCTCCATATAATCCAAAATATTAGGAAAACTTTTATGTTCTATCTCACCTGTTTTTTTATCTAATACTAATAACCTTGAAGAATCTCTTTTTTGAAGAGGTGTCTGAGCAATTAATCTTTCTGGTAATTCATAATCAAAATCTTCAAGCCTCATAATATCCCTACTTCCTATCCTACTAAATCATAATAATTCTTTTCTTTATACTCTTGAATTACATCCATTAAAAATTGATTAAGTTCTTTTTTATTAGTAATTGTATTAGCACGATTTAAGATATCAGAAAGCATTTGCTTACGAACCTCTAAATCCAATGTTTTTTCCCTTACTACTAATAATAAATTTTGATTCCCAATAATACCAATAGTATTTTTTATATCATAAATACTACTATTTTGATAATAATCTGCCAAAGTAAATAAACTTCCACAATCATATTCATCTATCTTTAATTTTCCATATTCTAATAAACCACATAAAGAAATAATATATATGATTTTTTCTGAAACTGGTACTAATAAAGAATCTACAAAATCAATAAATTCTAATAATCGTTTTTTCTGATTTTCACCTAACACCAATAATTTAGGCAAGGTATTCCACTTTTCTAATCTATCTTCATCCTGTAATATTGAAAATTCTTCCCCTATAATATCATTAATTTTTTTAATTAATCCTTCTACAGTACAATCCTTTGAATCTACAAATATTTTTTCTCCCATTTTCATTCTTCCTTTTCTTTTTTAATGAAACAGATCACTCTGATATTCAATCTTTAAATGTTCATATGCTAGAGGAGTAGCTACTCTTCCTCGCGGTGTTCTTTTTAAGAATCCCTGTTGTAATAAATAAGGTTCATAAACGTCTTCAATTGTAGTTACTTCTTCACCAATAGAAGAAGCAACAGACTCAATTCCTACCGGACCTCCATTAAATTTTTCAATGATAGCAAGAAGTAATTGGTGATCAGTATCATCTAAGCCCATATCATCAATTTTTAAACGTTGTAATGCTTTTTTAGTAATATCAATATCAATAATACCATGACCTTCTACTAAAGCAAAATCGCGCACTCTTTTCAATAATCGATTAGCAATACGAGGTGTTCCGCGACTACGGCTAGCTAACTCTATAGCAGCATTATCTTCAATTGATACTTCGAATACTTTTGCTGTTCTTTTAACAATCTGAACTAGTTCATCAATTGTATAATATTGCATTTTGGCAATAATACCAAAACGATCTCTTAACGGTGAAGTTAAATCACCTGCTCTAGTAGTAGCACCAACTAAAGTAAAAGGAGGTAAATTGATACGGATACTTCTACTATTTCCCTCTCCCCCAATCATAATATCCAAAACAAAATCTTCCATTGCAGGATATAAAATTTCTTCAATATAAGATGGCATTCGATGAATCTCATCAATAAACAAAACATCATTTTTTTCTAACGTAGAAAGAATAGCGGCTAAATCACCAGATTTTTCTATACTAGGACCACTAGCTGTTTTAATATTCACACCTAATTCATTTGCTATGATATTAGCAAGAGTAGTTTTTCCAAGACCAGGGGGACCATATAATAAAACATGATCAAGAGCTTCCTCTCTCATTTTAGCAGCTTCAATATAAATTCGAATATTCTGTTTTACATCCTCTTGACCAATATATTCTGAAAGAGTTAACGGACGAATACTAGATTCTACAACAGTATCTTCTTCTAATTCGCTATTAGTAACAATTCGCTCATCCATAAAATCACTTCCTTCCTAACTATTTTAATAATAACTTTAATGCCTCTTTTACTTGATCTTCAATAGATAAATTTTGATCTACTTTGACAACAATACCTTTAATTTCTTTTTCTTTATAACCAAGCCCTTTTAAAACCTCAGTTAATTCTTCATAACTATTTCCGTTATTTACTTTTTCCAAACCAGCAATTGAAACTTTCCCCTTTAAATCTAAAATAATCTGTTTAGCTACCTTATCTCCAATTTTCGGAAATTTTTTTAAATATAGAATATTCTCCCTTTCAATCGCATCCATGATACCAGAAAGAGATCCCGTTGCTAAGATTGGCAAAGCCATTTTTGGACCAAGCCCTTTTACACTAATTAATTTTAAAAACATTTCTTTTTCTTCTTTTGTTTGAAAACCATATAAACTATTTTCATCTTCTCTTACTACTTGATAAACATATATTTTATAAACCATATTCATATCAAAAGAATAAGGATTAGGCGTAAATATTTGATATCCAACTCCCCCTGCTTCTATTACTACAAAAGTACTTTCAATATCTGTAATCTTACCAAATATATAATTATACATATAAATCCTCCATAACTACTAATATTATACTATAAAATATATATAAAGAAAAGAAAATGCTCATAGTTTAAAATAATTTTCTAATTAACGTTAATCTTCCATAATCTGAAAATGATTACCACTATCTAGATAAAGAATTCCTTTTTTCCCTTCCAATTTTTCCAGAACATCTTCATAATAATTAATTTGTTTAAATTTTGTGAGAGTAAGATAAACATAATTACCATCATTCATATACAATAAGAAACGATCCTCATCTTGCCCATTTGGATAGTATCGAATTTCAGATATTTGACTTTTAATACTATTATCTACCTGATTCATTCCCTTTACAAAACTATCATATTTAGTATCAGGAACATAATTAAGTAAAACAGGAACAGAATATTGATTATAATCATTTAATTCTTGTTTATTTTCTAACACAATCAAACCAGTTTCTTGCTTTCTAAATAATATGTTTTCTTCTTCAAGTTCAATATGTACTTCTGCAAATAATTTTTTATAAATATTCACTTCTTTAATATATGGATTTTTCTTTAATTTCTTTTTCATAGAAATTTTAGTAGTAGCTAAAAAACTAGGATAATTATCTATGCCTGCTAATTCTATGATTTCTTGATCAGTCAAATAAGAATTACCAATAATATAAATATTCTTGATTGGAATAAGACTTAGTAAATAACCACATCCTATCAATAAACCTATGATTAAAGCAATGATGAAAAATGGTAAAATTTTAATTTTGACTTTTTTCTTTCTTTTCTTTGCCATATTATGACTCCCAATTAATTAATTCTTGTTCAACCACTAAATCAACATTATATTTTTCTTTTACAACCTGCTTTATAAAATCAATTAATTCTTTTACATCTTTTGCTTTTGCATGATTAAAATTAACAATAAAATTAGCATGCTTTTCGCTAATTTTAGCTCCCCCTTTAATTAAACCTTTATAACCTAAATCTTCAATTAATTTGCCGCAAAACATATCTGGCGGATTTCGAAAAACACTACCAGCTGAAGGATATTCTAAAGGTTGAGATTCTAATCTTCTTTTTTTACGATCTAAAACAATCTGTTCCATTTCCTCTTTATTTCCTTTTTTTAATTGAAGAGTAGCTTCTAAACAAATATAGTCTTTATGATCTTTTAAAAATGAAGTTCGATAATGAAAATTAAGTTCTCGATTTACCATAGTGATAACTGTCATTTTAGGGGTTAATACTTTGATTTTAGAAACAACATATCCCATATCACTTTTATAAGCACCCGCATTCATATATATGGCGCCACCTATACTACCTGGAATACCTGTTGCAAATTCTAATCCAGTTAAACCGCGTCGAACAGACTGATAAGCTACTTTCATCAAGGAAGCTCCACTACCAGCAATGACTTTATTATCAATAAATTCAATTTTATCAAATTCATCCAATTTAATAATTACACCATCATAAGTACGATCACTAAATAAAACATTAGAACCATTACCAAGCACCATAAATTTCACTTTGTTAATTTTTAATTTCTTTATTAATAAAATCAAACAATCAATATTCTTAGGATAAATAATAACTGCAGCTTTCCCACCAATTTTATAAGTAGTATAATCTTTCAAAGAAGCATTTAGTACCATCTTACCTAAGTTCATCTTCTTAAGTTCATTTATCAGTTCTTTCATTTTTATCACCATCTATTAAATTTCTTAAAATTTTATATATCTTGGTTGCACTATCTTTTACTCCCAATGAACTAGCGTTTTGATGAAGCTTTTGGTAGTATTTATCATCGGTTAAAATACGATCAATTATAGAAACTAAAGAATCTTTATCATATTTACCTTCTTCTATTATAACAGCTGCTTCCTTTTCTTCAAGACTTTTTGCATTTTTTAATTGATGATTATGTGTAACATAAGGGCTAGGAATTAAAATACTAGGAATACCTAAAGCCGTAATTTCAGCAATACTACTAGCACCAGCTCTTGATACAATTAAGTCTGTTTTTTTGAGTACTTGCGCCATATTTTCTAAATAAGAAACAATTTTTACATTATGAGGAACAGTAACTTGTCTATATTCTTCATAATAAGCTTTTCCTGTTACAAAAACAACTTCATAATCTTTATTTTTAAATAGAGATAAGGTATCTTTTACTTTCGCATTCATGGTAGTAGAACCCAAAGACCCCATTACAATTAGAACTAATTTTTTATTCTCTGATAATGAAAATTCAAATTCTTTCTTAGAAATGTCTTTAGTATAATATACTTCCTCACTTCTAGGATTTCCTGTAAATAAAGTTTTCTCTTTAGGAAAATATTGAATAGAATCAGGTAAACTTACCCCAATTTTATCTGCATAATGTGCTAAAAATTTATTAGACAAACCTGGAATAGAATTTTGTTCATGAATAAAAGTTTTATATCCTAATTGCTTAGCACTGTAAATAACAGGAGTGGTTACATAGCCCCCTACTCCAATCACAACATCAGGATTAAATTTTTTGATTTCTTTTTTTAATTTTTTAATATTACGATAATAATTTTTAATTACGCTGAAATTTTTAAATATATTTTTTCTATCTAAACCCTTCATATCAATTCCTAAATAAGGAATATTCTTTTCAGGAATAATTTTTGATTCCATCCTATCTTTAGTACCAATATATAAAAATTCACTTTTTTTTTCTTTTTCTTTTATTTTGTTTATAATTGCTAAGGCAGGATAAATATGCCCACCTGTCCCTCCAGCACTGACGATAACTCTCATAGTATTCACCACATCCATATTTATTATACCATAATTATATGTCAGAAATATAGTTTTTATTATGTCAACCTGTCAATAAAATTTTATACATTAATGGTAATAAAAAATATTAGATATAATATCTAATATTTTATCAACTCAAAATATTTGGTATTTTTAATCTCATATCCTTTACTGGCAAGGCACCCTGGTATATAAGATAAAATATCAGTTCGATAATTTAGAAATTGTTGATCTAATAATTTATCATATATTTCTAAAAGTGTTTTCTTTTTAAATCTAGAATTTTCCGATAAAGAAATTAATTGATCACTGATCTCATCAGCAATTTTTAAACATATATTAGATTCCATAGTAACTCCTTTTCTTATCTCTTTTTTATTATTATAATGGTTATATAACCAATAGTCAATAAACCATTTAAATTGGTAAAATTTACCATAGGATGTGGTAGAATGGTAAAAGTAGATATTGAAGATGGATATTATTTATTTAAATTAAAAGATATTTTAAAAAATAAAAATATTAGTAAAAATAAACTAATGAGGGAAACAAACACAGATTTTAAAGTCATTCAAAGAATAATCAATGGAGAGCTAACAAGAATAGATATTATTGTATTAGCTAGAATATGCAATTTCCTAAACTGTCATATTTCCGATATTATTGAATATTATCCAACACTAACAAAAGATACAATTCTAAACTAATTATTAAAAAAAGAATTTTTCAGGAAAGGGGGAAAAATTCTTTTTATATTTACATTAAGTTAATATTATTTTTGATATCTGGATATATTTAATAAAATTCCAATTGATATTAAAGTGATTAGTAAGGAACTACCACCATATGATAAAAATGGTAATGTTACTCCCGTTACAGGAATTAAACCTATGACTACCATTAAATTCATAACTGCTTGAATCAATATTTGAAAAATCATTCCAAAAGCTAAATATTTTGGAAAACTATCTTTACAATTTAAAGCAATACGAATTCCACGATATAAAATAATGATAAATAACGTACTAACAATAATCACACCCAAAATTCCAAATTCCTCACTAATAATAGAAAATATGAAATCCGTTTGTGGTTCTGGTAAATAAAATTGTTTTTGTCTAGAATTTAAAAATCCTTGTCCTAATAAACCTCCTGGTCCTATAGCATAAAGACTTTGAATAATTTGAAATCCTGTTCCTAATGGGTCTTTCCATGGATTTAAAAAAGAAATAATTCGATCCATTCTATAAGGCGCAATCAAAATCAATCCAACAATGCCTCCCACTCCTAGAATTCCGAGTCCAATAAAGAATTTAATATTTACACCTGCAACAAATAACATAGCCAAAATACTAACAACGATAATCATACCTGTTCCAAAATCTGGTTGTAACATGATAAAACCAAAAATAGTAAATAATACAATTAAGATAGGAATAACTCCATGTCGAATATCTTTTAGAAATTTATTATTATTAGATAAATACTTAGCAGTGAAAATAATAAGTCCAAGCTTTGCAAATTCACTAGGTTGAATTCCAAATGATCCTATACCAAACCAGCTTCGACTACCATTTCTAACACTACCAATCCCTGGTATTAAAACAAGCACTAATAAAAATAGACAAACAGATAAAATAATGTTTGTCTTTTTATAGTACCATGAATAATTTATTTTTGATATTGCGAGCATTAATAAAATTCCTATTATAATAAATAATGACTGTTGTTTCACATATTTAAAACTATCATGAAACTTGTAATCTGCCCAAATAGAAGAAGCAGAATAAATCATTATAAGTCCAAATGTTATTAAAAATATTACAGCGATAAAAAGAACGATGTCAAATTTTCGCTTTTTCATTTCTAAATCCTTTCTTCTCTACAGCCAAACTCCAAAGAAAATACCACACATAGCTAGTATTAAACCTATTACCCAAAATAATTTTACGATATCTGGTTCTTTCCAGCCTAATTTTTCAAAATGATGATGTATTGGTGTCATTAAGAATAATTTTCTTTTAAATAGATACATCCACAATACTTGTAAAATTACACTTAAGGTTTCAATGATAAATACACTAGCTACTACAGCTAAAGTAATTTCTCGATGAGTTAAAACGGCAATGGTAGACATAACTCCCCCAAGAGCCAAACTACCAGTATCACCCATAAAAATTTTAGCAGGATAACTATTAAATACTAAAAAGCCCAAAATACTACCTGCCAAAATAAAAGTAAAAATTCCCATATCTTCAAATCCAACTACCATAGAAATCAAACTGAACGCAATAAAAGCAATTGCAGAGAGTCCACCAGCTAAGCCATCTAAACCATCTGTTAAATTAACAGCATTGGAACCACCAACTAATAAAAAGAGAATAAATAAACCATATACCCATCCCATTTCAATATGGATACCAAGAGTAGAGACAACAAATGCAGTTTGCCCACCATGACTAATATACATATAAAAGAAAATCAAAGCAATGATTACCTGACCAATTAATTTTTGTACTTCTGTTAATCCCTCATTATTATGCTTTCTAATACTTAAATAATCATCCAAAAATCCAATAATAGCATAACCAATAAATACAACTAATACTATTCCTAAATTGGTAGTATATTCTATTTTTTTAGTTAATATCAATAAAAAAGTGGTAATTAAAGTAGAGATAATAAAAATCAAGCCGCCCATAGTTGGTGTACCTTCTTTTTGGCGATGGCTTTCACCAACAAACACACTAATTCGTTGACCAACATTTAACTGTTTAAGGATTGGGATTAAAATTAATCCTAACACAACAGAGCATAAAAAGCCAATCATAATCGCAAATACTGATTTTGTTAGAATTAGCATATAATCACTCCTATTTCTGTTAATCATTATACTATACTTTTTCTTAATACCGAAGTAGATTTAATAAAATATACAAAATTTTACACTATCTTCATTTCATTATATGGTGAAACTATTTACATTATACTAAAAAGAATATGTAGCTTACATATTCCTTTTCACGATATTGATACTAACGAATTATTGGAGTACAAGTAATGGATCCATCCCCACCAGATCCTCCAGTATAGTCAGTATTAGCAGAAATTCCTCCATTAGCCATTATGTCTCCTAAAGTATAAGAAGTATCGTAAAAAATATTAATGGAACCTCCTCCTGATGATCCACCAGAAGAGCCTATACTCCATAAAGGGCCACTAGGATCAAAAGATGAAAATGCATATCCGCCACTAGCACCATTTGCAGAAATAGTACCATTGTTATTAAGTGTATTAGCATAAATTACTAATAATCCACCAGTTCCATTTTGGCCATTCTCTGCTGGGGCACCACAAGAAATAGATCCATTTCCTCCTGGATTTCCAGCACCACCTCCTGCTGACTTTGCATATCTACAACTATCTTGATATGCTGTACTACTTCCACCTACTCCACCAAAAGCTTGACCATCCGTTGCATTATCATTTGTAAAAATCCTACAAACAGAACCTCCTCCTGTTCCTCCGGAATAACTAGTTCCAGCTGATCCATTTCCAGATTGAGTAGAACATCTATCACAGAGATTACCGCCGCTTCCACCTCCACCTGTTTTCCTACTAATTCCATCTTGTCCAGGTAATCCAATTGTATTTATGACACTCTTTCCACCTGCTCCTCCAACAGCAGGTACAGTTTCATAACTTCCATTAGAATTTCTCCATAAATATACATTTTGTCCTGCTGCTTTTGCTCCATGAGAATTATCTATCGTTCCTTTATTAGTTAAAGTTCCTTCTACATATAATAAGAATCCTTTCGGTCCTCCATAATCAGTAAAATAAGGTCCTACTACTGTATCTTCTTCTATTGTTAAATCTCCCTTTACCTTTACAATGACCATATTCTTGGCATTTTCTGTTGCTGTTGCTACATCTTGTGCATCTCCAAATATAGTTTCATCTTCACTTGTCCAATGTTGATCTCCATTATAAACATACATATGCACTGGATATGTTTCTTTTCTAACCTCAAATTGATAATTTCCTTCTTCAAATTCATTATCACTTAAAATAGATAAAATACTATCTCCTTCCACTACTCCTTCTTTATTCGTTACTACTTTACCATTTGAATATACATTTACTGTTAAAGTAAATGTTTTCCCATTATATGGATAAGTTACATTTCCTGTTTCTTCTTCTTTTCCACTAAAATCTGTTTTTTCATCTATCCACATTCTTAGTCTAAAATTCTTTTCATAATTACTTTGCTTTGCTGGTACTTTATCTGTATAAATTACTTTTTCTGTATATCCTTTAGCTGTTACTTGACTGGTATCTTCTAACTTACTATAGTTTTCTAATAAAACTAATTTTTCCTCTTCCCCTTCTTTTTCTGTCAAATAGACTTTTATGGCATCGTTTTCTAAAGTAGAGTCACTACTCTTTCTAGCTGTTACCTCATAAGGAATAGAAATATTACTAGTCGTTTGACTAGTTATCTTAAAATCAAAATAACTTCCTTGTCCTGTTTGATTCATTCCTTGTTCATCTGTCATCGGATAGGCATCACTAATTTGTATCCCTTTTCCGATTCCTGATACTTCCGTATACAAAAATGTAATAGTACCACTTGTTACTGTATTTTCGGTTGTTCCCTCTTTTGTATAATTAAAAAATGCTACACTTACTCCTAAAGTAATTACTGCTAAACTAACTAAAGCTACTAACATCCATAGAATTTCTTTCTTTTCATTTTTCTTTTTCTTTATATTCTTTCTCATAATAACTCCTTTAGTTTTTAAGTAAAATAATTAAAAACTAAGAAATCACAAGATAAACATATATACAAAGAATTTTGATAAAATGAAAGTTTCAAAAATAAAAAAATATTGTTTATCAATTTCCCTATAAAATAAGGCTATAAACAATATTTTTATTGTTCTAATTATTTTACTTAGACTCTATCTTTATTTCATTTTCATTATAAAATACTAGAATACTTTAGTCAAGAAAAACTCTCTTTAAAATTTAATAGATTTTTTATTCATTCTTTAATTGTTCTATTTCAATCATAGATAATCCTGTTGCTTGTGCAATGGTTTCAATAGAAACATCTAATGACAATAAATTCTTCGCTATTTCTATTTTATTTTGTTCAATTCCTTGCTCTATTCCTTTTTCTATACCTTCCTCATATCCTGTTAGCCTCATATCTTCTAAATCCCATTTATGTGCTTCTTCTTTATCATAGTATCCTATAAAATTAGG